>CAJKKX010000139.1 GCA_905200565.1 uncultured Lachnospiraceae bacterium | reverse complement strand
AGCCTATGGGAGCCTATCAGCTGGGGGAGGGCTGTGCCCGGAGCATGGGGGTAAACATCCGGGTCTTTCGCACAGCACTGATTCTGCTGTCCAGCGTGCTGTCCGCCAGCGTGACCGCCTTTGCAGGCCCCATCTCCTTTGTGGGTATCGCGGTTCCTCACTTGGCAAAGGGGCTGTTTGGCACAGCGCGGCCCATTCTGATGATCCCAGCCTGTTTTCTGGGCGGGGCGGCCTTCTGTCTGTTCTGTGATGGGCTGGCCCGGACGGTATTTGCCCCCACCGAGCTGTCCATCAGCTCCGTGACAGCGATCTTCGGCGCGCCAGTCGTCATCTATGCGATGTTCGCGCAAAAATCAAGCCGTGCGAAAATGGACTGATGTCTATGCGGCTGCTTGCAGACGCAAGAGACAACAGAGGGGAGTTTTTTATGGACAATTTCTATATTTATACAGACCACATGACGGTCGGCTACAACGGCAGACCTTTGATCCGCGATATTGAAATCAGGGTGCGCCGCGGGGAGATTCTTACCCTCATTGGTCCGAACGGCGCCGGAAAATCAACCATTTTGAAGAGCATTACGAAACAGCTTTCCCTGATTGGCGGCACGGTTTATCTGGAGCAGAAAAATATGAAAGCGATGTCGGATAAAGAGCTTTCGCGCAAGCTGTCGGTGGTGATGACGGACCGCATCCGGCCGGAGCTGATGACCTGCGAGGACGTGGTGGCGGCGGGGCGCTATCCGTACACGGGACGGCTGGGGATCCTGTCGGACAATGACCGGAAAATCGTGCAGGAATCTATGGAGCTGGTACACGCGCAGGAGTTAAAAGACTGCGATTTTACGCAGATCAGTGACGGTCAGCGTCAGCGTATTCTGCTTGCCAAGGCAATCTGCCAGGAGCCGGAAATTATCATTCTGGATGAACCGACTTCGTTTCTGGATATCCGGCATAAGCTGGAGCTGCTGACTATTTTAAAAAAGCTTGTGCGTGAGAAGCAGATCGCGGTGATCATGTCGCTGCACGAGCTGGACCTTGCGCAGAAAATATCCGATACCGTCATCTGCGTGCATGGGGATAAGATTGATAAATACGGGACGCCGGAGGAAATTTTTACGGACAGCTATATCCATAAGCTGTATGGGCTGACAAGCGGCAGCTATAACGCGGATTTCGGCTGCCTGGAAATGGAGCCGCCGCACGGCAGACCGGAAATCTTTGTGATCGGCGGGAACGGGAGCGGTATTGTACAGTACCGCAGACTGGCGCGCGACGGCGTGCCGTTTGCTGCCGGTATTCTCCATGAAAATGATGTCGACTACGAGGTGGCGAAAGCGCTGGCGGCAGAGGTAGTCTGTGAAAAAGCTTTCGAACCGGTCAGCGGGGAAACATACCAGAGGGCTCTTGCCGTCATGAAGGAATGCCGTCAGGTGCTTTGCTGCCTGCAGGAATTCGGAACCCTGAACCAGAAAAACAGGGAGCTTCTGGAGGAAGCAAAGCGGCTGGGAATGGAAATCGGGTGTTGCTACCCGCTGGAAGCGGAATTATAATTCTGTTTTTGACAGTTGAGGAAAAATAAAATCGCTGCAATGCCTGAAAATATGGGCAATTTCAAAAAACAGTTGACCCGGATATTTCGGGGGGGGGGTATAATGATTTTGGAAATGAAAAAATACAGGATATTTCTGAGATCAAAGAGGGAGGAACATACTATGAAAAAGAAATTAATGACACTTGTATTGTGCGCGGGACTGACATTTGCGGTGCCGTTTGGATGCCTGGCTGCAGAGGAAGCGCCTGCGGAAGCCGCAGGTGAAGAAACGCCGGCAGAGACAGAGAGTGCGGCGGCAGAAGCTGCAGAGGTCGGCGCATATGGGATTACAGATGCCCAGCAGGAGGCTCTTGTAGAGTCTGTGAAAACATCGGTAAAAGAAGGGTTTCTGGATCTCTATCAGATTGCGGAGACAGATTTTCAGCTTACGCCTTACAGTATGGAGGATGCGGCAAACTATGAACAAGACGGCACCTATACGGGAGAGGATCCTTATGAGAGCGCAAGAATGTGGCAGGCGATTGAGGATGCAATTCTCGAAGCAGATGATATAGGTGTATTCATGAATACGGCGCTTGCAGTCGGAATGGACCGAACGGAGCTGGCTGATATGATAGTGAAGATGAATGATCCCGTTTTTGAGGAGGATATGGACACCCCGGTATATGATACTATAACCGGAGAAAAGTATGATCTGGCTAATTCCATATATACAGGAATCGCAAAATATCTGAACGGACTTTCTTCGGAAGAGCGCGCGCAGGTTCTGGCGGGACTGTACGATACATTTGACGGTGCGAACGAGCAGGTAGATGTACAGGACGAAAACGGAAACTATGGCGGCACCTTTTCGACTCTGACGCTTTTTGATAAAGTGATCTGTGAAAATATTCAATTTTGAATGCAGATAAGAATTCCCCCGCTCAAGTGTGAAGAGCACTGAGCAGGGGAATTCTTATGTGTGAGTTTGATTCTTTTTACAGCCTTCCCATTTTTCCTGCATGCCTGAGCTGTACCAGGAAAAATAAGCGATTGACTTCCGCCCGTCCCTTTTGTATTATAAATAGAGTTAGGGATAGCTAATTGACGATGCAACAGGGAAGAACAGCTCAGAATGTCCGGGCTGTTCCGGGCAGAGACAGAAACGGGGCGGGATTGTGACACAGACCAGAAGCGTGAGCTGGCAGGACGATAAAATAAAGATGGCAGTGTATGAGCCATTTCCGGGGGTGCAGGTGATGAAGGTCTCCGTGCGGGCGCCTGGTTTTATAGAGGAGCGCAGAAAAAGCAACCGGCTGGAAATCAATTTCTGCGTAAGCGGCAGGTTTGAGTGCGAGTTTACAAAACGGGACATCGCTATATTAAAGCCGGGCGATATGGCAATCAGTCTGTTTGACGGAGAGAACGGAATAAACTCATACTCCCGGTTTCCGATGGATTTTTACGAGGGTATCAGCATACTTCTGGATTGTGATATCGCAGAGGAATGGCTGAAGGAGCATCTGGAGGTTTTCGACATCCATCTGCAGATATTAAGAGAGAGGCTGCTGGAAGCGCACTGGTATTGGGCGGGAGAGGCGGGAACCCGCTGCGAGCACGTGTTCCGGGAGCTTTATGACAGCATTGCGTACGAAGAGACCGCCTATATCCGGCTGAAACCGGCGGAGCTTTTCCTGCTGTTGTGCCGGTCTGTGCAGCCGCAGCGGGAAAACGGTTATCTTCCGGGAGGACAGGTGGAACTGGTGAAGCATATCCGGGACCACATGATCACAGACAGCGAGGGTTACTCTTCCACGGAACAGCTCGCCAGAGAGCACGGGATGACGTCCGCGCAGCTTCAGAAGCTGTTCCGGGAGATTTACGGGATGCCGATTTACCGGTATCTGAAGGAATACCGTCTGGAGCGGGCTGCAGTAGAGCTGATAAATACCAGTAATCCGGTGATGGAGGTTGCTTTAAACGCAGGCTTTACCAATGCCAGCAAATTTTCAGAAGGATTCCGGAAGCGGTATAAAATGACGCCCACCGCATACCGGAAGCAGTATAATTTAAATAGAAAACGGGATAGTTCTGTGAAAATGGAGTAGAAAAAGGAAAGACGTCTGCGTATAATATTCTTCGGAAGTTAGTTATAACTAACTAAAAAAGGAGGACATATATATGAAAAAGAAAAATCTGGCGTATTTACTTTGCAGCGCAATGATGCTTACCGCGACGGCGGGATTTACGGCAGGCGCAGAAGAGACGGAGACAGAAGCTGTCGTGGAGGCGGAGAGCGCCGGGGAAACGGAAGGCGAACAGTCGGCGGAGGAGGCACAGGATGCAGACTTCCTCAGTAAGATACAGGGCAGCTATATCGAGCTGTTCCCGGAAATGGCAAAAGAAGAATACCGCGATATCTGGCTGGAAGAAACCGGAGCGATTGTCGGGGAGGACAAGGCGGAGGAGACCACAGATATGCTGCTTGGCATGTGTATGGCAGAAATTTACGGGCAGGAAGCCATCGACGCTTATGCAGAGGACCCGGACAGCATGGCGTTTGACTGCTACTTCCTTGGCGGCGTCAGCGAATTTACAGTAGACGGGGATACCATCAGCGGCGTTGACGAAGAAGGAAACGAGGTTTTCAGCCATACATACGATTATCTGGAAACGGATGAAAACGGATTTTATCTCTATCAGAGCGAGGATGCGGACGCCGGACAGTTCACCTATTTCGCCTTCGCGCCGGACACGATGGACGAAACCTGGCATCTGGAATTCCGTTACTCGGAGGATTTAAGCGATTTGGCAAGCTGGTATGAAGGCGCGTATGCATACTGGAATGTAGGGGCAATCGCGGCGGACTACGACGCGGAAGATATGGAGAATGCCATTCATCTGTTTGCGACAGAGAATCTGGAATAATATGGGGTCGCCCTGGGGACAGAGAAATCCTTTGCTCGGGAATTTACACGCAGAGGATTTCCTGTCAGCGGTGAATAGCCTGTTGGTAAAACTATTTATGACGCAGAATTTTATTCCCGCGAGCAATGAGCCAAGTGCCGTGCTTGCACAAGCATTTGGCGAATGCCGCGAGGGTCAAAGACTAATTAATTTCAAATTCCTGGTCAGGCGTAACAGTTGTATAGGCAGTCAGGCGGGCACTTGGCATTGCGCCGGCATTTGATACCTGCATGGAATGTTACCGGAGCAGCCTGGAAATCTGTGCTTATGGTTCCGTCAGAAGCTCAGATTTTGGAATGCATCCCTTAAATTCTGTTGCGATATGTCAGAGTATTGGTTATAATAAAAACAGTAGCAGAAGCGATAGGAGGGGTGTCTATGTGTACGAAGAATGAACTGGAGCACATCATACAGCAACTGGCACAGATATACCATTCCGTTTATGGCAGAAATCTTGTCCAGGTGATTTTATATGGATCTTATGCAAGGGGAGACTACGATAGTGAGTCGGATGTGGATATTGTTGCAATCGTGCATGGTGAGCGGACGGTATTACAGGAACAGTTAAAGCAGGTATGGGATGCGTCCAGCGAGCTGGAACTGGAATACGATACGGTGCTCTCTCCTACGGTAATTCCATATGAAGAATTTGAGCGGTACAGGGAAGACTTACCGTATTATCGTAATATTGCACAAGAAGGGGTGGTAGTCGTTGCCTGATAATAGAAAAGAATTGATGAATTACCGTCTTGAAAGTGCAAAAGAGCAGTATGGAAAAGCGGAAGAATTTTTAAGCATTTATTTGGCGGGATATGAAAGAATGAATTTCATATCTTGCTTTTTGTTTTGAAGGAAATGGTTTGGATAAGGAAGCGATTCAGACATATTACGGAAGTCGCGTTGCGGAGCGGGAGGATGTGTATTTAAAGAATGACCCAGTACTACCCAGTATGACACGTCTGGGAATGGAAGTTGTAGACACGTCTGGGAATGGAAGTTGGGTGTTGACATCTGCCGGAAATGAAATTATAATGGCAGAAACGAACGGTTATCGGAAAGGAGAAGAAATGAAGAAATAACAGACTTCTAGTAACAGAAAAGATGTCCGGGTGTTCTGCAGACTTTTGCAGACAGATGTTTTTTGTTGCCATACAGACGACAAAAACATCCAGTGGACGTTTTTTAGTTGCCATGCATCCGAAGGGAGCTGCCGGTGGCAGGTCCTGTAGGTGTTGCCGGAAGTGGGGTTATGTTCATTTCTTCTCTTTTTTCATGCGCGGATAAGGCGTCCGCCTGCGCCGCGGCGCGGGATAGATGCCCGGCGGTTAAACATATACACGCCGGTATATACACGCCGGTAAGCCTTTGCCGACTGACAATGTGCGCGGCGGTCGTCCGACGGACAGACAAACCGCGCTGGCATACCTTCCGGTGCACGCCGGGGCGTTGTTCAGATGAAAACAGAGAAAGAAAATACCGGTGAGCATCCCTCCTCTGGCAGCAGCTATTATGCCAGGGAGGGATTTTTATGTCACAGATAAGCGTATCAGATCTTACCTTCTGCTATGAAGGAAGCTTTGACAATATTTTTGAAAACGTATCTTTTTCCATTGACACAGACTGGAAGTTGGGCTTTGTCGGGCGCAACGGAAAGGGAAAAACCACTTTTCTGAAACTGCTGCAGGGAGAGCTGGAATACCGTGGGACAATCAGCGCTTCCACCGCCTTTGATTATTTTCCATACCAGGTGGACGAACGGCGGCAGAAAGCGTGCTGGGGCGAAATTCTGGATGAGATCCGGCCAGACTGCGAGCTGTGGCGGGTAATCTGCGAGCTTGACAGGCTGCAGGCGCCGGCGGAGGTGCTTTACCGGCCGTTTTATACCTTAAGCTACGGGGAGCGCACAAAGGTGATGCTGGCGATCCTTTTTTCGCGTGATAATTATTTTCTGCTGATTGATGAGCCGACCAATCATCTGGATGCAAGGGCACGGGAGCTTGTGAAAGCGTATCTGCGCAGCAAGAAGGGATTTATTCTGGTATCCCACGACCGCGATCTGCTGGA
>CAJKKX010000138.1 GCA_905200565.1 uncultured Lachnospiraceae bacterium | reverse complement strand
TTTTAAAGCAAGCGATAGCGAGGGTGTGTGGAATACGAAAACGAAAATAGAGCTCTTTCGTACCGCCTACGAAAACGGCGAGAGAATTGTTACCGCGGCGGGGAAAAATGGAAATAAAGTGTTCGCGCCCGGAACGGAGAACAGCTATCATTTTCGGCTTTCAAATCCTGGAAATGCAGCGATGGATTACCGGATGGAGGCGTCCGTGACGGTCAGTGACGGTCTGGACTCTTATGAGGTTCCCCTGGAAGTGAGACTCAGCGCCTATATGCAGCGCTATCTGGTTGGAACAGAAGGTAGCTGGGCGCCGATGGAAAAGTTAAGCATGGTTCGGGAAAAGGGAGTTCTCGGCGCGGAAAGCTACACGGCTTATCTGCTGGAATGGCGGTGGCCTTTTGAGTCCGGAAAAGATGAATTTGATACAATGCTTGGAAACCTGGCGGCCGATAAGGAGCTGTCGCTGACCGTTACGATTCATGTGACGGCAGAGATGGATGAGAATCCGGATGCAACGGGCGGAACGCCTCTGAAACCTGGCGGAATATCTCCAAAGACAGGGGATTCGACAAATATCTGGTTTTATATCAGTCTGGCGGCGGTATCCTTTGTACTGTTTCTGTTGCTGCTTTGCAGAAATCGCAGGGAGGAAAAAGATGACAGAAGGGCAAAAGAAAAAAAGTAAAAAGGGTTCTTTGGTTTTCCGTAGCGTGATGATGCTGGCGGTGAGCCTCATTCTCGGACTTAATTTTTATGCCTGGAATGCAGGAAGTGTTTTGAGAAATTCGATGCCCATGCCTTTTGGCTTTGGGGTAAGCGTGGTACTGACGGGAAGCATGGAGCCGGAGCTTTTGCCGGATGACCTTGTATTCGTGCGGGAACAGGAAAATTATAAGGCCGGGGATATCGTCGTTTATCAAAAAGATAACCAGTTGATCGTCCACAGGATTCTGGAGATCAACAGCAGCGAAGCTGTGACAAAAGGAGACGCGAACAATGTTTCCGACGCTCCGGTTTCCAGGAAGGAGATCAAAGGGAAGGTCGTGGGAAAGATCCGGGCGGCAGGGGCTGTGATCCGGTTTTTAAAGACGCCGGTCGGGATATTTATCGTTCTGGCGGCAGCGATCTTCCTTCTGGAGCTTTCTTACCGGAGGGAACGTACAGAGGAAGACGGGGAGCTGGAAGCGGTAAAAGATGAGATCCGGAGGCTCAAAGCGGAGCGGGAGGAAGAAGATTTGCAAAGGAGGCAGTCAGATGAAGAGAGAAAAGAGTAAGACAGGGAATCGGCTGCTGGGGCTTGCCGCTGTTTTGTTCTTGCTTGTGATGCTGTCCGGCTGGCATGTGTCCGGCCTCTTTGCAAGGTATGCAGAAGTAGTTTCCAACGGTGGGGAGGCGCGTGTGGCTTCCTTTTCCGTACAGGCGGACGCCGACGGACAGCCGGGGGTGGTCGATTGTACCGGAGGGAGCGCAGGAGGGGCGTATGTGCTTCATCTGGAAAATAATTCGGAGGTTGCCGTTGGCTATCAGGTGCGCCTGTCTTTTAAAGATCCTCTGCCGGAAGGGGTTATGGTAATGCTGGATGGAAAAGAGCCCCAGATTTCGACGGACAGAAAAACACTGACGTTTGCGGATGCGGGGAGGCTTTCGGTTGCTGAAACGAAGGAACGCAGCATTGCCTTTTGGGCAGAACCAAAGATTTTTACAAAAGAGTCTCAGGATGAGGAATATTCGCTTTCTCTTGCATTTGAGACAAACGTTGATTTTGAACAGATAGATTGAGGAGGAATGGCATGAAAAGGAAAAAGTTTTCCCGCAGGTTTGCGGCCGGCATTCCTGCCCTGCTCTTTTTCGCATTATTGGTTAGCGGTATTTACGCAAAGTATATCCGGACTGTTTCGAAACCTGCCGAGGTTACATTTTATACGAACATTGCCGAGGATATCCGGCTGGCAGAGCATGAAGCTGTAAAAAATGCGGACGGGACTTATGTGCTGAATAAAAAAGAGGTGGAAAACAATCATTATCTGGTGATGCCGGGGGTGGATATTCCGAAGGATCCCCAGGTCATAATCGAAGCGAAAAGCGTTGTAGAGTCTTTTTTGTACCTGGAAGTTTCCGGGGCGTGTCCTGCTTCCGTTTCTTTTGGTCTGGAAGATCACTGGATCGCGCTTGACGGGATTGCGGGAAAGCATGGCGGGCAGGTGTATGTTTACGGTAAAAAAGGTCAGGGGGCGCTCCCGCTGGATGAAAATTTTTCGGAAGAAAGCATAAAGATCCTGAAAGGCGACGTCGTGCATGTCAGCGAAACCTATCAGGAGGAAGAGGAATTTTCCCTGTGCTTTTATGGATATATGGCGCAGATCCCGCCGGGAGAAGAGGAAAAGTCGGCAGCAGATCTTTTTTCAAGTAACTTTTCAGAGTAAGCAGGGCAAGGAGGGAAAAAGCTGTGCAAAGGAAGAATAGAAGAAGAAAAGCAATTCTTGTTCTGGCTGTAGTTTTTCTGTCGATGGCCGCTGCGTTCGCTGTGCTGGCAGAGGAAAATAGCGAGTATGTAACAATTAAGATTCATTACAGGCTGGGGGATGAAAAAGGGGAACAGATTTTTGATGATTATGTTGCTTCCCTGCAATATGGTACAAACTTTTCTGCCGAGGTGCCATCTCCGACCTTTATCGGCTATGCGCCCTGCCAGAAAAAGGAAGGAAATTATGTGTCGGCAGACAGGGTGTCGCTTTCCTTTGAAAACTTGCAGGAAAACCAGGAGCTTATCGTGGTGTACCGCCCGGTAATGTCGCCTTATGTGGTACGTTATTATCTCCAGAATATGTCGAATGACGGCTATACGGAAGATACGAGGCTGATGGAAAAGGGCGAAGCGCTGACAGGTACCTATCCGGTGAATTCTGTGGAAAAGGACATTGAAGGATTTTCTGCTCTGTTTCATAAGCCTGACGTGGTAGCGGCGGATGGCAGCACAGAATTCCATATTTATTATAACAGAAATTATTATCTTTATAATTTTGAATGTAACGGCGGTTATGGTGTGGCTCCTGTGTATGCACGTTATGAAACGCCGCTGATCGTGCCGAAGCCGACGAGAAGCGGATATGTTTTTGCGGGATGGGACAAAGAAAAAGACGGCAGTTATGATGGAATTGCTGATACGCTTCCTGCTGCTGTGGGCGCACAGAACGAAACCTTTCGCGCCATCTGGACGCCTGTAGAAACAACGGTTACCTATGTATACTGGAAAGAAAATCCGGATGATGACGGATATAGCTTCTGGGACACAAAATCAGAGAACGCTGTTTCAGGCGATCCAATTACAATGTCTGATATTGAAAGGAAGAAGGAGCCGCCTAATATCACGCAGTTTGAGGAGTCCCATTATAGCTACGATGAGGATAAGACGAAGACAGAGTTGGAACGCACTTCTTCTGTGGTGGAGGGAGACGGCTCCACGGTCATTAATATTTACTATCAGAGAAAAGAGTATACCCTGAAATTTTTCTATGCAAAAGAAACGAATAACAAATATTATGTTGTAGGCGGAAGCACCTATGCTTTTTCGACAACAAATACAACAAACGAGCAAACTCTTTTGCAGAGTGTGCCGAGTGGAAACTGGGGAGAGATTGAAAATCTTCCGGAGATGAATGCGCAGGGGAGCAGTTTCTGGACTGCTGAAAAAAAAGCGCAATATCATTTTGAACAGGGCTATGAAACCTATGGCGGTGTGAAATATCATTACTTCCAGTTCAGGGCAAAATATGGAGCAAATATCCAGGAGCCCTGGCCGTTTGGTATCTTTTCCACGGTAGAGAGAACCTCTGCAAACACGCATGGAAACTGGAATAAGAAAACGGCTGTATTCAGTGCGTGGAACCCGGAGCACCATGTAAAATACTGTGTGGACGAGCTGGCGACGGGAGATGCGAATTATACGATTAAGGGAAATTATCTTCGGCTGGAGGAGGATATCCTCTATGATTCAAAATATGGAAACTCCGACACCATACGTTATATCGCTTTCTGGGAGAATGGTGCGAATATTGGCTGGAGTGTTCCGAAGCAGTGGATATACAATCTGTATTATGAGGTTTCCAGAGGGCAGGAGCAGGCGGATGACGTGATAAGAAATGGAAAACGCTATCGGCTGTTTGCATCCTATGATACTTGCGATGATAATGAAAATCTGAATAAACAGACGGCGACGGTCGGTAAGGGATATACACTGTCTGACAAAGAAAAAATAACAAATTCAACCATTCCGGAAGAATATCAGAAATCGTTTACCGCTAATTTTTATTATGACCGGAGCGACTACCTTCTGCGGTTCTATAATTATGGTGGTTATCTGTTTCAGGCGGGGAAGCAGGTAGAATATGAGAGATCTCTGACCGAATATCTGGAATATCTGAAGCAAAGTCAGCCTGCGGATGCGGAGAAGATTTCCAATCCGCCTTATCCGGAAAGTCTGGAGAGGAATGCTTACCGGTTTGACGGCTGGTATACCTCTCCCGGATGCTATGAAGGGACGGAGGCTTTGTGGGAGAATGGACAGAGCGGCATTTTTATGGATGCAGCGCCGCTGACGCTTTACGCCAAATGGACGCCTACCCTGTGCAGGGTCACGTTTTCAAATACGTATGACGAGATGATGGCAGGAAAGTATATCGGGGACAGGGAAATCAGTGTGGCGCACAGGGGAAAAATCAATACGCAGGATATCCCGACGCCCTCTTCGGATTCTATTAGCACGGAGATGAACCCTGAATTCAGGGGATGGTTTTATGTGGACAGCGAAGGAAATCAGCATGCTTTTGACCCGACGACGATGTCCATTACCGAGGATTTACATCTGTTTGCACAGTGGCAGTCCTCTGTGGTTGGCTCCTATACGGTTCATTATGTAGATGAAGCCGGAAATCCTGTTTCGGAGGATACGGACGGATATGCTTATGTCGGGACGACAAAAACCTTTGAGGCGAAAAGCAGGGAAGATCTGTACGAACAATATCAGGCTGGGTATTATCCAACGATAAATTCTGCTTCTCTGCTGATATATTCGTCGAAGAAAAATGAGATTACGTTTGTGTATGTAAAAAGGGATCATGTTTCTTACACCGTGCGGTATCTGGATCAGACAACGGGGGAAGATGTGCATCCGCAAAAGTCCCGGACAACGAGTGCGTCTGTCATCACAGAGCAGTTCCAATATGTCAGCGGATATATTTCGGATGCGTTTTATAAGCGTATGGTGCTGACTGCATATGACGAGCAGAATGTGATTACTTTTTATTACACGAAAGATGATAGAAACGCTTATTATGCAGTCAAACATATGGTGGAAGAGAGTGACGGAACCGGATATGCGGAATACGCCTCCATAGAACAGGTGGGAGAAATGGGAAAGAGTGTTTCCGCTGAGCTTCTGGATGTGGATGGTTTTACCTATGACAGAGAAAAGACAGCGGAAATGAACCAGAGCGGCACAGTGGTGACGGATAGCTCGGTTTCCGCTGTATTGGGCGGTTCCGGCCTGGTTCTTTATGTTTATTATACAAGGAACCAGGGGGAATGTGAGATTAAGTTTGTAGAATATGGACATGCAGACAATGAGCTAAAAGAATCCGTGATCCTGCGGGGAAAATTCGGGAGGTCAGAAGAATATAAAGACATTCCCCTGGAGATTTCGAAGGGCGGTACGTTGTATCATCTTGTGGGCGACAATACGACGCGGACTGTCACTTTCCCGAATGGACAGCAGAAGAGTTATGTTTACGTTTATTATCAGGTAAAGGAAAGCACGCTTACTTATATCCCGGTTTTCCATTATCCGGGGTCTGGAGGGACAGTGAGTTTATCGAACGAAACAGTCCGGGATGTGGGAAGTGTTCAGGGCTCTGTGCCGCATCCTGCGGCGGGATGCCAGTTTGCCGGATGGTTCCACGACATTGCCTGTACCAAACCGGTTCCAAAGGAGTGGACAGATGAGGCGGATGGACGGCTGAAACCGGGGAATTTATCAGAAAATACGCAGGAGAATATTTACTATGCCCTGTTTGAGCCGGAAGTGGCAGACCTGGTGATTGAGAAACAGGGAGTGGATACAAAGGATCAAAACCAGAGTTTCCTGTTTTATGTGGATGGAAAAAAGGGGACGGTCACGGAAAACGTTCATTTGACGGTTTCTGTTACAGGAAATGGAAGTGTGACCGTGAAAAATCTTCCGGTCGGGACTTATATGGTTGCCGAACAGGAGGAATGGTCCTGGAGATATACTCCGGAAGAAGGCGAAAAGGATGTTTCTGTGAGTAAAGATACCGAAAATGCAGTGACTTTCAAAAATACGAAAAAAATGAAAGCCTGGCTTGGCGGGGAAGCTCATGCAGAGAACAATTTCCAGGGGATTTATGAGCCATAAGGAGAAGAAGGCGGGGAGGGATAAGGCATGTCATCGCAGAAAAGAAAAAGCGGCCGGTTTTATCGATATGCGGCATATGGACTGCTGGCGGCGTTGTTTTTCGTCATTGTCGGAGCCGGCGGCGCTTTGGCCTGGATGAAATGGCAGGGCAGCGAGGTA
>CAJKKX010000137.1 GCA_905200565.1 uncultured Lachnospiraceae bacterium | reverse complement strand
ACCGTAGCTCCCATATAGGCAAGCTCACGAAGCTCACGGTAAGTAATCGTCTCGATCACCTTCGGATTTTCAATGATCCTGGGATCTGTAACCAGAAATCCAGAAACATCCGTCCAGTTTTCGTACAAATCTGCGCTGATCGCTTTTGCCACAATAGAACCTGTTACATCGGAACCGCCTCTGGAAAACGTCTTTACCTTTCCATCCGGCATCGCTCCATAAAAGCCCGGAACCACGGCGCTCTCCACATGTTCCAGCCTTTTTGAAAGCTTCGCGTCTGTCAGGTCAGCTTCAAAATTCCCGTTGTCGTCAAAGCAGATGACTTCCGCCGCGTCAATAAATTCATAGCCCAGATAATTCGCCATCACGATGCCGTTTAAGTACTCGCCTCTGGAAGCCGCATAATCGCTGCCTGCCTTTTCCGCAAAACAACGCCCGATAACCTCAAATTCTTCCTCCAAAGAAAGATTAAGTCCCAGACCGCCTATGATTTCATAATAACGTGCTTTAATATCTTCCAGTAATCCGTCGAAATTTTCTCCGTTTTCTGCTGCCGCATAGCATCTGTAAAGCATATCCGTTACCTTCACATCCCCGTCAAACCGCTTTCCTGGCGCGGAAGGAATTACAAATCTTCTCGCTTTATCGCTGCGGATAATGTCTCCTACTTTATGAAACTGCTCTGCACTGGCCAGAGAGCTTCCGCCGAATTTTACTACTTTTTTCATTTTATCTCCTCCTGAATCATGCCATATGGATTTATATTAGTACAAAATCTTTTATTCGTCCAGTATTTTCACAAAAAAACTGGCGTATTTCGGGGCTCTGTGTTAAAATACTGGTTTAGAAACTATCACAAAGGACGGAAAAACCATGATTTTAGCATGTCAAAATATAACAAAATCCTTCGGGACCAATGAAATCCTGAAAAACGCTTCTTTCCATATCGAGGATCGGGAAAAGACCGCCATCGTGGGAATCAATGGAGCTGGGAAATCTACGCTTCTGAAAATCATCATGCGCCAGATAAGCGCCGACTCCGGAGAAGTGATGATCGCAAAAGGAAAAACCATCGGCTATCTGGCGCAGCACGAGGCAGTATCCTCCGGCAATACCATCTACCAGGAACTGCTTGAGGTAAAACGCGACCTGATCAAACTGGAAGAAAACATCCGTCAGATGGAACATGAAATGAAATCTCTCCAGGGAGACGCCCTGACCCTGCTTCTGGAATCCTACAACCGTATGAGTACCGAATTCGAGCGGCGGGACGGCTATTCCTACCGCAGTGAGCTGGCCGGAGTCCTGAAAGGTCTGGGATTCGACGAAGAGGACTTTGGCAAAAAGGTCGAAACGCTCTCCGGCGGCCAAAAGACCCGTGTCGCCCTCGGAAAGCTTTTGCTGTCCAAACCGGATATCATTCTTCTGGACGAGCCGACCAACCATCTGGATATGAATTCAATCGCATGGCTGGAAACATATCTGCTGAATTATCCCGGCGCTGTCATCATCGTTGCCCACGACCGTTACTTTTTAAATCGTGTCGTGACAAAAGTAGTAGAAATCGACAACGGGCATGTAACTACCTTTCTCGGCAACTATTCCGCTTACGCAGAAAAGAAAAAGCAGCTTCGGGATACGGCCTTAAAAGCCTGGATGAACCAGCAGCAGGAGATCAGACGCCAGCAGGAGGTAATCGCAAAGCTGAAATCCTTCAACCGTGAAAAATCCATCAAGCGTGCGGAAAGCCGGGAAAAGATGCTGAACAAAATAGAGGTTCTGGAAAAACCTGCTGAAGTCAACGATGAAATCCGCATCAGACTGGAACCCCGGATCATCAGCGGAAATGACGTCCTTACGGTAGAAGGACTGTCAAAAAGCTTTGGTTCCAACCACCTGTTCTCTGATTTGAACTTTGAAATCAAACGTGGAGAGCGGGTAGCCATCATCGGAAATAACGGAACCGGAAAAACTACCCTCCTGAAAATCATAAACAGCGTCCTTCCCGCGGATGCAGGAAGCTTCACACTGGGCAGCAAGGTGAACATCGGCTACTACGATCAGGAGCATCATGTCCTTCATATGGAAAAGACGCTGTTTGATGAGATCTCAGACGCCTACCCCACGCTCACCAACACGCAGATTCGAAACGTACTGGCCTCTTTTCTGTTCACTGGTGATGATGTATTTAAGAGAATCTCCGACTTAAGCGGCGGGGAGAGGGGACGCGTCTCTCTGGCAAAGCTGATGCTCTCGGAGGCAAATTTCATCATTTTAGACGAGCCCACCAACCACCTGGACATCACCTCGAAAGAGATTCTGGAAAACGCCCTGAACCGTTATACGGGAACCATACTGTACGTTTCCCACGACCGGTATTTTATCAATCAGACCGCAACCCGCATCCTGGAACTGACCGGAAACACTCTGGTAAATTATATCGGAAATTATGATTATTACCTGGAAAAGAAAGAAGAACTGACGCAGATCTATGCGCCGCAGACGGCTGAAACCACGCAGGAGAAAACCAGCGAAGCGAAGCTCTCCTGGCAGCAGAAAAAAGAAGAGCAGGCAAAGCTGCGCAAAAAACAGAATGACCTGAAAAAAACAGAGGAACGGATTCATGAACTGGAAACGCGGGATTCTGAAATCGATGAACTGCTGACCCATGAGGAAATCTTTACTGACGTGGCAAAATGCCTGGCGCTTGGCAATGAAAAAGACGCTGTCTTAAAAGAACTTGATTCCCTGTACGAACTCTGGGAAACACTGGCAGAATAGGCAATATGCCCTGGCTTTATAAAAACACTTAAAAACAGGCCGTCAAAATCGAATGACAGCCTGTTTTCCTTTTCTTATAAATTCTTCTCTAACTCCTCGCGCACCGCCTTGATAAATCCCTCGCTGTTCAAAACCGTCGGATTCTCAATGCTGGTAATCAGCGCCAGGTCTTTTGTCATCTTTCCATCCTCAATGGTCTTTACCGTAGCCGCCTCCAGCTTGTCCGCAAATGCCGTCAGCTCAGGAATCTGATCCAGCTCACCACGCTTGCGCAGCGCTCCTGTCCATGCAAAAATCGTCGCAACAGAGTTTGTGGAGGTCTCCTCACCTTTCAGATGCTTATAGTAGTGACGCTGCACCGTTCCATGTGCGGCCTCATACTCAAAGTTTCCATCCGGAGAAACCAGCACGGAAGTCATCATTGCCAGCGACCCGAAAGCGGAGGATACCATGTCGCTCATGACGTCGCCATCATAATTCTTACATGCCCAGA
This sequence comes from uncultured Lachnospiraceae bacterium, assembly GCA_905200565.1. Next base: position 3,327 of record CAJKKX010000137.1, on the reverse strand, counting down.
TGAAACCGCCCTCTGCTTTCATGACGCGCGCTACAGCGTCATCAATCAAAGTATAGAAATAAGTAATGCCTGCCTGTTCGAATTTCTCTTTATATTCCTGCTCATAGATTTCCTGAAAAATGTCCTTGAAGGTATGGTCATATTTTTTGGAAATCGTATCCTTCGTAGCAAACCACAGATCCTGCCTGGTATCCAGCGCATAATTGAAACAGCTTTTTGCAAAACTTGTGATAGATGCGCTTGTATTGTGCATTCCCTGAAGTACGCCTGCACCCTTGAACTCGTGAATCAGCTCTCTTGTCTCCGTACCATCCTCTGCTGTAAATACCAGCTCTGCTTTTCCAGGTCCGTCTACCTTCATCTCTGTTCCCTTATACACGTCCCCATAGGCATGTCTTGCCAGCGTAATCGGCTTTTTCCAATTCTTGACACACGGCTCAATCCCTTTTACCACGATCGGTGTACGGAACACCGTACCGTCCAGAATGGCACGAATAGTACCGTTCGGGCTCTTCCACATTTCCTTTAAACTGTACTCCGTCATTCTGGCCGCATTCGGTGTGATCGTCGCACATTTCACAGCCACCCCATATTTCTTTGTCGCATAAGCGCTGTCAAATGTCACCTGATCATCCGTTTCGTTACGATATTCCAGACCCAGATCATAGTATTCTGTTTTCAGGTCAATGAACGGAAGCAGAAGCTCATCTTTTATCATCTGCCAGAGAATCCTTGTCATCTCATCTCCATCCATCTCTACCAGCGGCGTCGTCATTCTGATTTTTTCCATCGTTATCCTCCTCGTATTCTGATTGCTTTTTGGCTCTTGTATTATACTAAATCAAAATCGCTTTTTTCGCAATACTAAATCATAAGAAGTTTTTTTACATCAATCTGTCCCCATCCCTGCTGCTGCCTGGGCAGCCCCAGATCCACCGCCGCCTCCCGCAGCCGCATCTTCACTTCTACATTCGTAAGCGCCGGCTCCACGGATAAAAGCAGCGCAATACAGCCCGATACAATCGGCGTCGCCATAGAAGTACCGCTTTTTACCGCATAATACCCCGGACTTCTTCGCAGGGCGGCGTTACAGGACGTAACCTGGGAACCCGGCGCCGTGATATCCGGTTTACAGATACATTCCCCTGTAGGGCCTCTGCCAGAATAGCAGGGCTTTATTCCTCCTGTAGCCACGTTTACACAATCATCCGACGCTCCTACGGTAATCACCTTTCTGCTGTTTCCCGGAACTGTGATACTCATCGGCTCCGGCCCCATATTTCCGGCCGCTACTACTACGACCATTCCTGCGTCCCAGGCACGCTCCACCGCATCAATAAGCTGACGGTCTACCGTTCCTACCGATATATTCAGAATCCGGATACCATACGCATTCCGGTTGCGGATTGCCCAGTCGATTCCCCGGATCACTTCTTCTTTATTTCCATTCCCCCACTGGTCAAGCACTTTCAGTCCGATCAAATGGCATTCCGGTGCAATTCCTCTGTATTTTCCTCTGGAGGCCGCGCCGCTTCCACCCATGATTCCACAGACATGGGTTCCATGTGAACAATCATCATAGCAGTTTACCCGTCCATTCAGAAAATCCCGGAAACCCGCAATTCTCCTGTCAAAATCAGGATGCCGGCTGATTCCGGTATCCAGTACTGCCACGCCGATCCCCCGCCCACGAATTCCCCTTTGGTATGCCTCTTCCGCATGAACTGCCGCACGCACTCGATTCATAATTTCATTCCCGGACTTTTTTTATATTTATATGCAGAAATGCTTCGGCCGTTCCGGCATAGACATAGAACAACACAAGAATTAAGAGGAGTATTTATGGACGAAAACGAAATACAGGAAATGATTTACTCAAATGATTATCTGGACTTTATTCAAAACTTCCGAACAGCCCCTGAACTCTGGCAGAAGCAATTTGAAAATTTTGGCGCCCAGACTTTCGGCGGAGGATTCGGTATGCTTCATATCCGCCCCAATCTTCTGCCGGAAAATCCAATGGATGTTCTTGGATATTACGCTATTCCAAAACTTTTTACTGCACTGGACACCACCAGTCTGGAAGTATCCGGAATTTTGCAGGTACAGACCCAACCCCTTCTCGGTTATAAAGGAAAAGGAGTTCTCCTGGGATTTATCGATACGGGAATTGATTACACCCTCTCCGCTTTCCGGCATTCGGACGGACGAACCCGCATTTTGCGCATTTGGGATCAGACGATTCGTACAGGAACCCCGCCGGAAAATATTTTATATGGCTCTGAATACACCGAAGCACAGATCAACGAAGCGCTCTCGGCAGACGATCCGTATTCTGTTGTTCCAAGCCGGGATGAGGACGGTCATGGAACTGTCATGGCTGGTATCGCCGCCGGAAGCCCTGACTTTTCCCGTGATTTCATAGGAGCCGCTCCCGAAGCGGATATTGTCGTAGTAAAACTAAAGCCTGCCAAACAGAATCTTCGGGATTTTTATCTGATTCCGCAGGATTCGCTGGCTTTTCAGGAGACTGATATTATGATGTCCATACGTTATCTTTTGCAGGTCAGCTACGTTCTGCAAAAACCTGTCGTAATCTGTCTGGGTCTTGGCACCACACAGGGCAGTCATTCGGGACTGTCCCCTCTTTCACAGATTCTCTCTTATTATTCCAGCTTTACCGGATGCTATATCGTCGTGTCTGCCGGAAACGAAGCTGGTTCCGCCCACCACTATTATGGAAAGCTAAATACGCCGGACACTTATGAAAATGTGGAGATTCTGGTCGACTCCAAAGATGAAGGCTTTTCCACGGAGCTATGGGCACAACGGCCTGAGCTTTACTCCATAGGAATCGTCTCCCCCCTGGGAGAAACCATCGAACGGATTCCCGCCCGGCTTGACCAGAGCTCTACGATCCGCTTTACACTGGAAAAGACTGTGATTGAACTGTATTATGAAATCGTGGAAGCTACGACCGGAAACGAACTGATTCTGCTCCGTTTTAAAAATCCGACTCCCGGAATCTGGACCATCCGCGTCTACAATAATGTATATATCAACGGCTCCTTCCACATGTGGCTGCCAATTAAGGGTCTCATCTCCCCCGGCACGGTCTTTCTCGCTCCGAATCCTGATACAACCCTGACAGCTCCCTCTAACAATTCGGATGTTATCACAGTCAGCACTTACAATGCCTACAACAACAGCCTGTACATCAACTCCAGCCGTGGTTACACACGGGATGGCCAAATCAAGCCGGATATTGCCGCTCCCGGCGTAAATGTCTTTGCACCCGAGGTCGGGGGCGGCTACGGCGTCTACACC
>CAJKKX010000136.1 GCA_905200565.1 uncultured Lachnospiraceae bacterium | reverse complement strand
GCTGGATGAACAGGTCGTTTATAACCAGTTATCCGAAGATGAGAATGCGATCTGGAGCCTTCTGCTGGCCAGCGGCTATCTGAAAGTGGTGGGGACAGAATTTTCAGAGAGGACAGGGCGGCTTTCTTATGAGCTGGCGCTGACGAATAAAGAAGTAAAAATCATGTTCGAAAATATGATTCATGGATGGTTCGCACGGGGGGACGGGAATTATAATGAGTTCGTGAAAGCGCTGCTTCTGGGAGACCTGGATGCCATGAATGAGTATATGAACAGGGTGTCCCTGAACATGTTCAGCTATTTTGATACGGGAAAATCCTCTTTTGGTGCAGAGCCGGAACGGTTTTATCATGGCTTTGTGCTGGGGCTGATGGTGGATTTGCGTGAGAGGTACCTCCTTACTTCCAACAGGGAAAGCGGATTTGGAAGGTATGACGTGATGCTGGAGCCTAAGGAGAAAAAGGATGATGTGATCATACTGGAGTTTAAGGTGTTCCGGCCGGGAAAGGAGCAGGGTCTGGAAGATACCGTTCAGGCGGCGCTAAAGCAGATCGAGGAGAAAGACTATGCCGCAGCGCCCCGGGCGAAGGGAATCCCGCAGGGGCGGATACGGAAGTACGGGTTTGCGTTCCGGGGGAAGGAAGTGCTGATTGGTGGAGGCAGTATTCCGGCATATAACAGTATAATGACAAAAAGATTTCCCTGTGTTATATTGGAGGAGAAGAAAGAGAAGCGGACAGGGAAAGTCCGGGAAAGGAAATGAACAGGATGGCAGCAATGATAAATGGAAATCTGCATAATAGTGAACGCCGCTATGATCCCAGGAAAGAACATAGGTTACTTTGTATGCGTTCCTATAAGTTAAGCAGATTGAAGCATCAGGGCTGAAATCAGGGATAATAGATTTGTTTATTAACCGCTTATCTTATGGATAGGCGGTTTTTTTCATCCTGACAGGAAAGGAGAAAACAGCAATGTTGGAGATAAAAGGGGCAAAGACAACAGCCATTTGTTATGCAAATATTATTGAGGAAGAAGCAATCGAGCAGATTCGCGGAATGTGTGACCAGGAATTTACGGAAGGCTGCCGTGTCAGAATCATGCCGGATGTCCATGCGGGAAAGGGATGCACGATTGGAACAACCATGACAGTGAATGGAAAGGCAGTTCCGAATGTTGTCGGGGTAGATATAGGCTGCGGGATGTATACCGTAAATCTTGGGAAGCAGGAGATTGACCTGGAAAGATTCGATGAAGCATGTCATTTTATCCCGTCAGGGAAAAGTGCGTGGGAAGGGAGACAGGAGAGGTTTGATTTGACAGAACTTTGCTGTTATCGTTCTTTGCAAGAGACAAAATGGATTGAAAGGAGTCTGGGTACATTAGGCGGCGGCAACCATTTTATTGAGATTGACCGTGCGGCGGATGGAACCAATTATCTTGTAATCCATACGGGAAGCCGAAATCTGGGAAAACAGACAGCGGAGATTTATCAGCAGCTTGCGATTGAATTACATCAGGGAAAAGAGGAATATTTCAAAAAGAAAGATGCCCTGATTGCAGAATACAAAGCTGCGGGACGGAGAAAAGAGATACAGCAGGCATTGAAGGAACTGCATTGGAAGAATAAGCCATTGCTGATTCCGGAAGATCTCTGTTATGTATATGGAAGTTACTTTGAGGATTATCTGCATGATGTAGATGTTTGTCAGAGATTTGCTCTCAGAAATAGAGAGTTATTGTCAGAGATATTACTTGAACGATGTGGTCTAAAAGGAAAAGATGGATTTCATACGATTCACAATTATATTGATGTGAAAGAAATGATCCTGCGGAAAGGAGCGATTGCCGCCCATAAGAATGAAAAGGTACTGATACCAATGAACATGAGAGATGGGAGTGTGCTGGCAGTGGGAAAAGGAAATCCGGAATGGAATTTTTCAGCGCCGCATGGCGCAGGACGGTTGATGTCCCGGACGAAAGCAAAAGAAACTCTCAGCATGGAAGCATACAGAGAGGCCATGAAAGGGATTTACACAACATCCGTTAGTGAAGCAACGTTGGACGAAGCTCCGTTTGCATATAAGTCGCTAAAAGACGTGATTGATGTGATACGGGAATCCGTAGATATCATTGATATTATGAAACCAATTTATAATTTTAAGGCATCAGACTGATCCTTTTTTGTGTCAGTCCGATGACCGGCACGGAAAGGAGAAGAAATGCTTAATACAATAAGGCACATGAAAAGTGATGCTTTCTATAGAAAAATAAGAGCGGATTGGGTATAATGGAAAAAAGGCTTTTGGGATGTTTCAGACGGAAGAGACGGAAAGACGGCACAGACGGCGAAAGTAGGAGGAAGCAGGATGGATATCGAGGCAATTATGGAACGTGTGGAGTCATCCGGAATGCCGGAAAGATTCAGGGCGGCTTTAAACAATGATCTGGAGATTATTAAAAGAGCAAAGATTCCGGGAATGTGTGCAGTGATTCTGTTCGGCAGCGGCGCACGCGGAGAGCTTCGTGGCGGGAGTGATCTGGATTTACTTCTTGTAACAAATGAAAAAATTGACAGCGGTATCCGATGTGAGGTGCGTTCGGCTTTGGACGAGGAATTCAGAGGTGTCCGCACAGATCTTGTGTTCTATACAAAAGAAGTATTTAACGAGGCAGACAGTTTCTTTATCAGAAACGTCAGAAGGGATGGGAAAATATTATGGCTGCAAAAATGAACAGTTATCTTGGGATTGCAGATAATGATCTGATGTATTTAAGAACCATGTTAGAGGTGTCTGGTAAAAGCGGATATTTTAATCCTATTGCAATCCAGAGCGCCCAGGTGGTAGAAAAAAGCCTGAAAGCAGTTGCAGAGATTAAGCTGGTCGATAACGACGAGATAAACAGCCTGCTGAAAACGCATAATTTGCGTAAGATTGCACAGGCGCTGAATACCGTTGATGGTATTCCCCAGATAGACCTGGTTCGGTGCAAATTTGTAGGGGACTTCTATTTTGATGCACGATACCCGGGGGATGATTTTGTTGTCGTTGATTATGATACCGCTGTATACTGCATTGAGTATGCGGAAGAGATCAACAGGCTTGCACATCAGGTGCTCGATAACAGTATAGAAGGTAGTACCAGTACATTGCCGGAGTTAAAGGATTTAAAACTTTAATCTGCCCAAAGAAACACGGACTCAGAAAGAGATGGAAAGGAAGAAACAGAGGATATGGATGGTAAATTTTATGGTTGGGAGCAGGCGGATGTTCCGGCGGTTACCGATGAATATGAGGGAATCCGGACGCCGCGTGATTTATATGATGCGCTTTCGGGCGTCTGGTGCGAAGCTACCTGCGCCCCCAGAATGCGCGGAAACTGGAGCCGGGAGAACAGGACCCTTGGGCAGTGTTCCATCACGGCGTTTCTTGCGCAGGATATTTTTGGAGGAAAAGTGTACGGAATCCCCAGGGAGGGCGGAAACTACCATTGCTATAATGTGGTAAGTGATTGTGTGTTTGATCTGACCAGTGAACAGTTTGGAGATGAAATGCTGGATTATGAAAACAATCCGGAGCAGTTCCGCGAAGTGCATTTTGCGAAAGAAGAGAAGCGGCAGAGGTATGAATTTCTGCGGGACGAACTCAAAAGACTTTTTGGAAAGAAAAAATGATTTCGCATTTGCCTGGAGTTCCAAATGCAGTAGATGCTGATTTTATGAAAGAAAAGAGAAAAGAATATGAGAAGAACACCTTGACTTTTCTCAGTGGTAAATTTATAATAGCATTTGATCTGAAAAAGACTATGAGAAAGACAGTACATGTATCGGAAAGGCACAGAGAGCCGGGAAAGGGTGGAATCCCGGTGCGAGTAGGATAGATGGAAGATCACTTTTGAGTTGCGGGCTGAAAGATAGTAGGTCTTGACGGTTTTCCCCCGTTACAGGGAACGCGTATGTCAGTATGTGTAAGAGGTGGTTGCGTAAGCGTTGGCTTTCGTCCTGTTACAGGGCGGAAGCCTTTCTTTTGCTACTGTTCAGCCATGCACAAATATTAGAAAGCAGGCCGAACAAGTTTACTTGAGAGGACTGGGTTTCTAATATTTGTATAGGGCGTTCAGCTCAAGCGAGAAGAAGCGAAGCGTATTCGAGCTTGCATGGCTGAACAGTGCGCAGAGACAGGTAAACGAACAGGAATGGAGGTAACATATGTACGAGAAGGTTTCAACAGACTTGAACTTTGTGGAACGTGAGAAACAGACAGAAAAATTCTGGAGAGAAAATCACATTTTTGAAAAAAGTATCGAAGACCGCAAGGACTGCGAGACGTATACTTTTTATGACGGGCCGCCTACGGCAAACGGTAAGCCGCACATCGGGCATGTGCTGACCCGTGTCATTAAAGATATGATTCCGAGATACCAGACGATGAAAGGGAAGATGGTTCCGAGAAAAGCGGGCTGGGATACGCACGGGCTTCCGGTAGAGCTGGAAGTGGAGAAACTTCTGGGACTGGACGGAAAGGAACAGATTGAGGAATATGGCCTGGTTCCGTTTATTGATAAATGTAAAGAAAGCGTCTGGAAATACAAAGGGATGTGGGAGGATTTCTCAGGAACCGTAGGTTTCTGGGCAGACATGGAGCATCCGTATGTTACTTACCATGATGAGTATATTGAGTCCGAGTGGTGGGCGCTGAAGCAGATTTGGGATAAAGGGCTTCTGTATAAAGGCTTTAAGGTCGTTCCCTACTGCCCGCGCTGCGGCACGCCGCTGTCCGCCCAGGAGGTAGCGCAGGGCTACAAGGATGTGAAAGAGCGTTCTGCAATCGTCCGCTTCAAGGTGAAGGATGAGGATGCTTATATCCTGGCATGGACGACGACTCCGTGGACGCTGCCCTCCAACCTGGCGCTCTGTGTAAATCCTGTAGAGGAATACGTGAAAGTAAAGATGAAAGAGGATGGCCGCGTCTACTACATGGCACATGCTCTCAGCGATAAAGTACTGGGTGAGGACGCTTACGAAATTCTGGAAACTTATGTGGGGAAAGACCTGGAATATAAGGAATACGAGCCGTTGTATGCCTGTGCCGCAGACAGGGCGGCAAAGCAGCACAAGAAAGCGTTTTTCGTGGTATGCGATTCCTATGTCACACTGACAGACGGTACCGGTATCGTCCATATTGCACCTGCCTTTGGTGAAGACGACGCCAAAGTAGGGCGTAACTATGACCTGCCGTTTGTACAGCTCGTGGATGGAAAGGGAAATCTGACAGAGGATACGCCGTTCGGCGGCATCTTTGTAAAGAAGGCAGACCCGCTGGTATTAAAAGACCTGGATGAGAGAGGGCTTCTCTTCGACGCACCGAAGTTCGAGCACAGCTATCCGCACTGCTGGAGATGTGACACGCCGTTGATTTACTATGCGCGCGAGTCTTGGTTTATCAAGATGACGGCAGTAAAAGATGATCTGATCCGCAACAACAATACGATCAACTGGATTCCGGAGAGCATCGGAAAGGGCCGTTTCGGAGACTGGCTGGAGAATGTACAGGACTGGGGCATCAGCCGGAACCGTTACTGGGGAACTCCGCTGAACATCTGGGAGTGCGAATGCGGGCATCAGCATTCGGTGGGAAGCCGCCAGGAGCTGTTCGAGATGAGCGGCGACGAGCGGGCAAAGACGGTAGAGCTGCACCGTCCATACATTGATGAGATCGAAATCAAATGCCCGAAGTGCGGAAAGCCGATGCACCGTGTGCCGGAGGTGATCGACTGCTGGTTTGACTCAGGAGCGATGCCTTTTGCGCAGCATCACTATCCGTTTGAAAATAAAGAGCTGTTTGAGCAGCAGTTCCCGGCACAGTTTATTTCCGAGGCGGTAGACCAGACAAGAGGGTGGTTCTATTCCCTGCTGGCAGAGTCTACGCTTTTGTTTAACAAGGCGCCTTATGAAAACGTCATCGTCCTGGGGCATGTGCAGGATGAGAACGGGCAGAAAATGAGTAAGTCCAAAGGAAATGCCGTTGATCCGTTCGAGGCTCTGGAGAAATACGGCGCAGATGCCATCCGCTGGTACTTCTACATCAACAGCGCGCCGTGGCTGCCGAACCGTTTCCACGGGAAAGCCGTGCAGGAGGGACAGCGTAAGTTTATGGGAACTCTGTGGAATACTTATGCGTTCTTTGTACTGTATGCGAACATTGATGAATTTGATGCGACAAAATACACCTTAGAATATGAAAAGCTTTCGGTTATGGATAAATGGCTGCTGTCCAAGATGAATTCCATGATCAAAGCGGTGGATACGAATCTGGCAAATTACAGGATTCCGGAAACGGCAAGGGCATTGCAGGAATTCGTCGACGACATGAGTAACTGGTACGTGCGCCGCAGCCGTGAGCGTTTCTGGGCAAAGGGCATGGAGCAGGATAAGATCAACGCTTATATGACGCTTTACACGGCTCTGGTGAACGTGAGCAAAGCGGCAGCGCCGATGATTCCGTTTATGACAGAGGATATTTACCGGAATCTGGTGTGCAGTCTGGACCAGAACGCGCCAGAAAGCGTGCATCTGTGTGATTTCCCGGAAGTAAATGAAGCG
>CAJKKX010000135.1 GCA_905200565.1 uncultured Lachnospiraceae bacterium | reverse complement strand
AACCGAGTTGTTGCAGGTTCGAGCCCCGCTCGGGGAGCTGTAAAATCCGTAAGTAAAAGCTTACGGATTTTTTGTGCGTCAAGGAGTATAAAACAGTTTGAAAATAATAGTTTTTATTTGCTATGAGTAAAAAAGGGGAAATTTTGTATGATAAATCCTCAAAATATGATATAATTGAATTATCTTACATAAAGAAAGAGAAAAATATATACGGGAGGCAGAAAAAATGTTAAAAAAGATGAAAAATGTAAAATGGTTTATTGTGGGAGTTTTCGTAGTTGGAATGATTGGGACTGCCTGCGGAACAGCAGACAAAGAAAAAGAAACCATTCAAAGGGATCTTTCAAGCGAAACACAGCAGATAACCGAAATGGTTACAGAGGACTTAACCGAAATACAGGAGACTACTGAAGCGGAGATCACTGAAGCGGAGACCACCGAAGCGGAGGTCACAGAGGCTGTGACGGAAAACAAGGAGGATAACGTCCCTACGGAGTATCGTTCTGCGCTGAGAAAGGCAGAGAGTTACAGCAGCTATATGCATATGTCAAAAGCAGCGCTTTATGATCAGCTAACTTCTGAGTATGGGGAGAAATTCAGTGAAGAAGCGGCGCAGTATGCTCTCGATCATCTGGAAGCGGACTGGAATGCCAATGCGCTTGCGAAGGCAGAAAGCTACAGTGATACGATGCACATGTCTAAGGCAGGCATTTATGACCAATTGATTTCTGAATATGGTGAAAAGTTTACGGAGGATGAGGCACAGTATGCAGTGGATCATCTGGAAGCAGACTGGAATGCCAATGCACTTGCGAAAGCACAGTCCTATCAGGAGACAATGAATATGTCCCCTGCGGCAATTCGGGATCAGTTAGTTTCCGAGTATGGAGAGAAATTTACCCAAGAGGAAGCAGATTATGCAATTGCAAATTTGAAATAGAGCAGGAAAAGAATAGTCGTGGTGTTTTGTTGACAAAAGTTCATATTCCGTTATAATAGAATTTATAATAGTTAAAATTCACGGAAAAGTGTCTGTTTCACGGGGGAATTTCGTGTGTTTTAACGGAGACATTGGGTAAATCTCCGCTTTTGTATCAGGAAGGGGAGATTTCAAAAGATAGGGAGGTAAAAGGAATGGGACCAAAACAAGGGAAAAGGTGGCTGTCGGTGTTGCTTTCGGCGGCAGTTGCTTTCGGAAGCATCTATGTTCCCGCATCAGCAGCTCCGGCTGATACGGCGGTGACTACGGCTGCTTTGGAGGATGCGAGAGAAGTAAACTTTAATAAAGGATGGAAATTCCAGCTTGGTGATGTGAAAGGAGCAGAGCAAAGGGCGTATGACGATTCCACATGGGAGGAAACGGCAGTTCCGCATGATTTCAGCATCACACAGGAATATTCCAACAGTTATGAGGCGGAGTCTGGCTTTTTGCCGGGAGGAACAGGCTGGTACCGTAAGAAAGTGACTTTTCCGGCTTCTTATGCAGGAAGGACACTGGTGCTGAACTTTGACGGTGTATACAATCACGCCTATGTATATGTAAATGGTCAGAAACTTGGCGAGAATCATTATGGTTACAATGATTTTTCTTTCGATATTTCTGATTATGTGACCTGCGATGGCAGCACGGAGAATGTGATTGCAGTAAAGGCAGAGTGTACTTACCCGTCCAGCCGTTGGTATTCCGGTTCTGGTATTTATCGTGATGTAAAGCTGATAGTCACGGATGCGGTGCATGTAGGTAAAAACGGTACTTATGTAACGACTCCGAACCTGGAGAACGAGAAGAACGGGAACGTAACCGTCAACGTAGCAACTACGGTACAGAATGATGGAAACACTTCTGTAAATGCGACTGTGCGTACGACTGTGCTGGACGCAGAAGGAAATGAGGTATCTTCACCGGTCACCGGAAGTGTAACGGTGGCGGCGAATGCAGCACAGGAAGTGGAGCAGCAGGCATATGTAAACCGCCCTGCACTCTGGAGCTGTGAAACTCCGAACCTGTATTATGTAAAATCAGAGGTTTTGGTAAATAACGAAGTGAAGGATACCTATAGAACGGCTTTCGGCTTCCGTTATTTCAACTTTGACGCAGACACAGGCTTTAGTCTGAACGGTGAAAATGTAAAATTGAAAGGCGTCTGTATGCACCATGACCAGGGGGCGCTTGGCGCAGCGGCATACCGGGATGCGGTTTACCGTCAGGTAAGGATGTTAAAAGAGATGGGCTGTAATGCGATTCGAACCAGTCACAGCACACCGGCAGACGTTCTGCTGGACGCCTGTAACGAACTGGGTATGATGGTTATGGATGAGACTTACGACGGATGGGAGTATGCGAAAAATGGAAACTCCCAGGATTTTGGAACTCATTTTAACCGGACGATTGCGGCAGATAATCAGATTCTTGGAGCAAAAACGGGAGATACCTGGTATAAGTTTGTGCTCGAATCCAACATTCATCGTGATAAAAACGATCCCTCCGTTATCATGTGGGATATTGGAAATGAGTTGAATTTCGGGGTTCCCGGTTCAAATAATTATTTGCAGTATGCGAGAAACATGATTCAGTACATTCAGGCAATCGATGATACCAGGCCGATTACATCGGGTGACAATAATCCGGGTGGAAACCAGAGCAGTTACCCATCCGATTTTAGAAATCAGATTACAGCAGAGCTGGCAAATTCAGGCGGCGTGGCAGGCATGAATTATTCTATGAGTGCGATCAGCGGCGTACATTCTGTACATCCGGATTGGAAGATCGTTGCTACTGAGACGGCATCTCCGAGCAACAGCCGCGGTATCTACAATACAACCAGTCAGTATGGCAGAAACGGGGACTATCAGTGTACCGCATACGATACAAATTGTGTAGGCTGGGGAAATGTGGCGAGAGAGGCCTGGTATTATACGATTAAAGATGATTTTGTGTCCGGTGAATTTATCTGGACCGGTTTTGACTACATTGGTGAGCCGACGCCCTGGCATGGAACGTCGTCCGGAAGCGTGAGCGGAGATCAGAAGGCAGTGCCGAATTCCTCTTATTTCGGAGTGATCGACACGGCTGGATTCCCGAAGGATTCTTTCTATTACTATACAAGTCAGTGGAGAGAAAATGTTACGACGCTTCATGTGGTTCCCCAGAGCTGGAATGAAGAGGATCTGGTGATCAGCGGCGGAAATGTGCCGGTATATATTTACTCAAATGCGGCAAAGGTGGAGCTGTATCTGAATGATGTGTTGATCGGTACGTCAACCAGAAATGCGGTCACGACAGGGGCTGGACATGAATGGGCCACATATACCAATGTCTCGAATGATAACAGCCGGTGTACCCCAGTGAATGAGAAGAATACATGGAAAGCGATGGCGGCTCAGTTCAGCGTCAAATATGAGGCAGGCACGCTGCGGGCAGTCGCTTATGATACAAAGGGCGCAGTAATAACAGATACGCTTGGTCTTGACAGCGTGAAAACGAACAGCGATAAGGGAACAGCTCTGAAAGTGAAAGCGGAGAAGAAGGAGATTCAGGCGGATGGCTCCAGCCTCAGTTACATTTCTGTTGATGTGGTTGACAAAGATGAGAATTTTGTCAGTGCAGCGAGAAACAACATCCGTTTTACGCTGACCGGAAACGGAACGATTGTAGGTGTGGATAATGGAAATCCTTCCACAGTAGATAAGTTCCAGCAGAAATCGGTTCTTACCAGTGAAAAAACTGCAAACATTGACGCGTTCAGCGGCAAAGCGCTGGTAATCGTGCGTAGTACGGAGAGTGCGGGCGGCTTTAATCTAAAAGCGGAATCCGCAGGTCTTGCCGGAGACAGCGTATTTGTGAATACGCTTGGAGATCAAATGGGAGAAGTATTCCTGAAAGACTATCAGATTACGGCGGAATATACCGTGATTATGGGAACAGCTCCGCAGCTTCAGACAACCGTACAGGGAACGATGAGCGATGGAAGTACCGTGCAGGGAAGTGTCGTATGGTCAGAGGTAACGAAGGAGATGTACAGCACGCCGGGTGAATATCTTCTGGATGGAATGCTGAAAATCGGCAAGGAGGAAATTCCGGTTCATGCGAATCTGCATGTGCGGCCGATTGTCGCAGGGGTAAAGAATTATTCAAGAGCAACAACGGCAGGCATCGTTCCGGCGCTTCCAAAGACGGTGCAGGCTCTTCTTCCGGATGGAAGCAGCTATGGCGCTTATCCGGTGACATGGGACGCTGTTACAGCGGAGGATTTCGAGAAGGTTGGAACGATCGTTACCGTACAGGGGACGGCAGTTGTTGAAGATGATGTGAAGATGCCGGTGAAGGCAACCATTCGTGTGGCAGAAGGCGTCACGGTAGAGCCAAAGAATGTGGCGCCTGATTATGCGACCCTGACAGAGAGCTGCGGTGATCCGGCAGACAATCTGCTGTCCATTGCAGATGGGATAAATGATGTGCGGGATAATCCACAGTATCGCTGGACGAACTGGAATGATCATTTATTGAATTCTTCTCCGGCCATTATTTTTACCTGGGAGGAAGCGCAGGAGATTGAAAATCTGAAAGTATGGTTTTTTGGCGATGCAGATGTTTCCGCGCCGGAGTCGGTAACGATTGCGGTTTCTGAGGACGGTGCGACCTATCAGGAAGTTGGCTTTACGCATACGGATTACGTGACAAATCAGGAGACCAGCATTACGCTGGATACGCCGCAGAAAGCGAAAGCGCTGAGATTTACCATGAAACAGGTAGGAACGGGCTACGTAGGTTTGACAGAGATGGAAATCTGGACGACGGCGTCGGGTTATACAACGAATGGCACGGCAGTTCTGGAGACACTGACGGTAGATGGAAGAAGCGTTAGCGGATTCGTGGCTGGCGAAGTGGATGAGAACGGCTATCAGGCAGAAGCAGGTAAGGTTTCTGCGGAAGCGGTTAAAGCGGTGGCAAAAGATAATGCTTCTGTAAGTATTGTCCCGGCGGATGCACAGGGGCTGGTAAAGGTGATTGTGACGTCCGAGAACCAGAAAGTAACAAACATTTATAAAATCCAGCTCAGGGAAGGTATTGTCGATCCTGGCGTAATGGAGCAGAAGAAGCAGGAATTGAAAGATGCGATTGCCAGTGCGGAAGCAAGAAAGGAAGCTGACTATACACCGGAATCCTATGCGGCATTCAAAAAAGTACTGGAAGAGGCGAAAGCAGTTTCGGCAAATACGAATGCAACGAAAGAAGAATTGGAAAAGGCGATTGCAAATCTGGAGGAAGTGGAAAAGGCGCTGGTTAAGAAAGCTGGAAATAATGGGGATGAAAAGGAACCGCCGGTAGATGGAGAGGAAATCATCACTCCTTCCGGACGTTACCAGGTCATCAGTGCGAAAAAGAAAACTGCCCGGCTGGTAGCGCCAAAGAATAAAAAGGCAGTGAAGCTGAATGTTCCGGCAACCGTAAAGCTGCGAAATATCACCTATAAGGTAACGGCAGTCGGTAAGAAAGTTATGAGTGGGAATACCAAACTGAAAAAGGTGATTTTGGGCAAGTATGTTACGACCATTGAAAAGCAGGCATTTATGGGATGTAAGAATCTGAAATCCGTTCAGTTAAAGGGAAAAGCCCTGAACAATATCAAAACTGGCGCATTTAAGAAAACATCTGCAAAGATGGTGGTAAGTGCGAAAAAGATGAACAAAAAGCAGAAAGCTTCCCTGTTGAAGAAAATGAAAAGGGCAGGTATGAGCAAAAAAGGAAAAGTGAAATAGACGTTACAAAAACAGAGGCCGCTCCGGTTTGGGCAGCCTCTGTTTTAATATGGGGAAAATAATCAGCATTTTTCTGGTTCCGGATATGCGACGCCGAAGGTCTCCACAGTCATGGATTTGATTTTCTGAGGATCGAGCGGACGGTCATTATAATCCGTATCCACCTCTGCGATTTTATTTACGATGTCCATTCCTTCCATGACTTTGCCGAATGCGGCGTAGGCGCCGTCCAGATGGGGGGCTGCTTTGTGCATGAGAAAGAACTGGGAGCCTGCGGAGTCCGGGTGCATGGCTCTTGCCATAGAGAGTACGCCCGGTGTATGACGGAGAGAATTTTCAAAGCCGTTCTGGGAAAATTCCCCTTTGATCGTGTAGCCGGGGCCGCCCATACCGGTACCGTTCGGGCATCCGCCCTGAATCATAAAGCCATTGATCACGCGGTGAAAGATAAGCCCATCGTAAAAGCCCTTTTTAATCAGGCTGATAAAATTATTTACACTGTTCGGCGCGATCTCCGGGTAAAGCTCTGCCTTGATCACGTCCTCGTTTTCCATGGTAATTGTTACAATCGGATTTGCTGCCATATTACTTTCTCCTTCTAATCATATATCTTTTGATGCCTGCGGATCACTCCGCGGCCCTAATATCATAATTATGTTTCTATCTGCATAAAAAGTCAAGGTTTTTGTGTCATACAGGGCGATTTTTTACTGCTGATAAATATGGATCCACGGCGTTACCGCTGAGATCGTCGCAAAATCTCCGCGCAGCACCTCTCTTTCGCTGCCGTCCTCGTTGACCACCAGCAGGCGATCCGCCAGCGAGAGGGAATCGGAGAGCATCATGGTCAGGATCACCACCGCGATCCCCTT
>CAJKKX010000134.1 GCA_905200565.1 uncultured Lachnospiraceae bacterium | reverse complement strand
GCCACAAGCGCTGCTCTCAGTCTGGCCAGTTCAACTGCGCTCGCATCAGGCTTGGCTGCTTTCGCCGCTTCATATGCGTCAGTAAATGCCTTCCAGTTTGCGTCGGTGTTATTCCCTTGTCCCTGTGCATAAACGACATCTGCCGCTTTGACTGCGTCCGCAAGGGCCTTCTTCGCTTTCTCCCGCGCTTCCTCCTCTTTCTGATCGAGAAGCTGCCCGTTTGCTGTCATGTAGCCACGCTCTTCCGGCGTATCATAAGAGATTGTCGTATCAATCAGGATATCTGCGATCGAGGCAAAGTTTCCATATCCCTGCAATACGCGGATCTGCAAATAATGCCCCTTTGTACCTTCCGGAAGCTCCAGAACCTCTACCGCATTCTGTTCTGCCTTTACATTTACCGTACCTGTTGTAAATCTATTTACACCGTCTGTTCCGCCAATCGTATGCGTCGAAGGATCAAAACTGTCTCCCACGATACATTCATATTTCTGTACCAGACCATTGTTCTGGCTTCTCTGGAGGAATGCCTTGGTCTCAAACTCCGAGACGTCTTCTGCAAGCTGCACCGTAATAATCGCCGGATTGCTTTCCGATACCGTAAATCCACTGCCGCTGTACTGAGAGTGCCAGATGGTATCCGCACTTCTGTCAAGAACATTAGCGGCGCCGCTGTTTTCGCTTGAAGTCTCCTGCGTATTCGCCCAGGCGCGTTCGAATGTTGCCGGATTCACATATTGATTCGGGAAATACACCGTGCTGCTGAGCGTCGTTGTCTTTCCGCCTACCGTGGAGGACGCCGTGATCATTGCAGAACCAAAGCCCACAAAATATACGTTTCCTTCCTGATCTACACGGGCAACGCTCTCATCAGAGGATTCCCACACAACTTCTGTTCCTTCGTCCGCCGGGTTGTTAAAGCTTGTGCTCAGGGAAATCTTATCTTTTGCCGTCGTGACTTCCGTATAGGTCGTATCCATCGTCATGCTGGTTTTCTGAATCTTAACATTATCCAGAATGAAATCCGCATAACCTGCAAAGCTGAACATATTTCCTTTCAGGCCGTGTGAGTCCGCACCTTCTCCTGTGGAATAAATACCAAACCAACTGTCTCCGCTCTCGCTTGCCGTAAAGCTGAAGCCAAAATTCAGGGTATTCCCCGGATTTGCCGGCATCTTCACACTCTTTACATTGTTATTCGTGCCGTCGCCAATGCGGATCTCATAAGTTCCCATGCTGCCCATCTGATAGTCAAAGGATACATAATAAGTTTCGCCCGGCTCAAAGCGGAAATTCTGCGGAATGGTCTGATAAATCATAGCGTTGTTCTGAACCAGCGCGTTGATCTTTACGGACCAGTCTCCATCCAGTACATCGTCCACTGCTTTTACATTGTAGCCTGCCTGCGTATACGGATGATGGCGCTCAGACAGATGGATACGGTTATCGGTGATTCCGCCAGGCCCTGAAACGACAAACGGCCAGATGCCCTGTGCGTTCTCCTCGAAATCATTGTAAAGCTCCGTGATATTTCCTTCTTCATCTGTCTCCTTTACCACATCCATCTCTGTCTCTACGACACGCACATCGTCAAAGTAGGTAGAGCCTTCTCCCGCATCGCGTTTCAGAGTCAGGGTTGCCGTATCATGCTCTGCCGTAAAGAATACAAACATATTCTGGAAATAGCTTACTCTGTCATTCGCAGTATCGCCGGTCGCACCGCTTCCCGTGTGATGCTGGTCAGAAGATACGATGTTCTGAACGAAAGATCTTGTAGCATAGTTCGTTCCAAGCGTCTTATCGCCGTCTGTCACCGTCATATGTGCCTTCGCGTCACTTCTGTTATCCACACCGATGTACAGTGCATATTTCTTTCCTGCTTCCAGGTTGGTAAGCTGTGTGCTCACCGAAACATCGCCTGTCAGCTTCAGCATATTGTTCTGAGATACATTGTCTACAATTTCTGCTGTTCCCGTACCGGAAACTGTTCTGTGGCTGTTTACATCCGTATCATTATATCCCATGTCATAGACATATTTGGACGTCTGCCAGTCTACTGTCAGTGGAGCCTTTTCCCCTTTATAAATAACATAAGGTGTCTCCGCCTTCATATCAGTCAGAGTGATCTGGTTATTCACTACGCTGACGGTCTGCATATTTGTCTTTCCTTCATCCGTCAGTTCATATACCACAACGCTTGACAGACCTTCCCACTCTTTCGTCAGCGTCCAGGTGCTTGTTCCGCCCTGGGTGTTCCAGTGGTACATCTTCTTATCTGCGTCTGACAACGGATTTCCGTTCGCATCCCAGTTCCACGGAATCAGATATTTCTCATTTCCACGGTTGCTTCCATCACCGCCGGTAGGCGCTCCTGTCGAAACCGTAACGCCGTTCACCTGGATCGTTCTGCTTCTGTACTGTGACAGGTTGCTGTAATCATTCGAATCCCTGCTGACCACGATTTCGGTCTTATCCGTATCGCTCTTTGTATTTCTCAGCGTAATCTGCATTTCCGGTATCCAGGAGCTTCCTGACATGCTGACAGGATTTCCGTCTACCCAGTCTACGACCTGATAATGCTGTAAGTATTTCGTAATCAGGTTATGGCGGAACATAACCGTAATGTAATTTTTATAGTCGGTACGTCCCTGCCATCCTTCAAAGTCTGTCATATTCAGACCGCCCAGCAGGGGCGCCTGTGCCGCTCCCTGATAAGATGGATAATCGGCAATCCAGGAATCTTTCTGGTGGTTACGAAGGAATCTCATCACTTCACTGTTTTCTCCCTTAGAAGTAGAACCGCCATATGCCAGATCCGCTGCCCAGTGCTGCAAGGTAGAATCATACTCCTGGGTAGGTCCCCACTCGGTTGCCAGACGCCATCCGAGTCCATTGATCTCTCTCGCCAGCATTCTGGAGTACCACGCATCCTCACCTTCACCGGATACGCCATTTCCCCATACGTCCACATAAATGAAATCAAGGTTATTTCCTACCTGGTCATGAAGCTCCTGGAAACGTGCTTCCCGTCTGCCGCTTGCCAGGTCATAGGCGGAATTGATGCCAACGCCCTGATCCAGCCAGTTCCATCCGCTGTTGATTCCGGCGTCTCCTCTGGAAAGCTCATCGTCAAACGCTTTTGCCTCCGCATACATCTCGCTCGCGTTTACATGTACGCCAAACAAAGCGCCCATTTTCTTACCTTCGGTAAGCAGCGTATTCATATCCTCCGCTCCGCCGATTCTTCTTCCGATATCGCCGTAATCCGGATGTCCGGAATCATGCCCCTCAGAACCATATCCCTTTAACAGGACACCCTGTCCCAGACCATCCGTATTCAGATAGACTCTCTTTACGCCGTCCAGATTTGTCAGGAACGGATTTGCCGCCATACTTCCGAAGTTCATGGCAATACGGTAGTTTACCAGCTCCGGCACTACCTCGCATCCCTGCGGATTGTGCATAATGTCGCGGAACGCTACCGCGCCGTCCTGCCAGTCGATATCGCCGTCTTTATTCTCATCACCCGTAATAACTACTTTCGCACCTGGCATAATCTCGTGCGGCACGACATAAGTCCGCCGTGTGCCGTTCACTACCGGCGTGATCTTTCTGTCATAGAACCATGCGGTACTCGCCAGTCCTACCGATTTCTCTCCATCCACGGTAGAAGTCGTCGCCATGACGCGTGTATTGCTGGCGCCGCCAGCCGTGATATAGGAGGCCACATGCGTTCCCTGATACTCGGAATTACTCCAGAGTCCCGCACTCATCTCATCGTTTGACACAAAGCCATACATGAAATCTTCATTCACAGCAGACATATTTTTTGTCACCTCAAAATATTTATCACCGCTGATCATGGTGTCACTGGACATCTTCGCCGCCTTCAGATTCGCATTTGCCTGTGAGCTGCGCACGGAGATCAGGCTGTGATTCGGAATTTCAATCGCCTGAACCGGATAAACCTCGTATCCGTTTTCATCTTTCTCTGTCAGTTTATTTTCTACCTTTGTAATGTCAAAAGACGCGGTATTCTTATCCACAGAGATTTCCGCTGTAATCACACAGTCTACCTTTTCATTCGCAGGTGCGTTTTCACCCCGCAAAGTTATTTTGTAAACAGCCTTTGTGTCTGTAAACGTCTTTTCCACATTCTCCTCGGAAACAGCGATGGAAATACCATTAATCTTAATGGTGTTCAGCTCCTCTGTCTGTCCCAGGAATGTCTTTCCTGCCAGATTTCCCTTCATATCATACTGGATGACAGAAGGGAAATTCTCTGCCACCTGCACATCCATGTCTGCTGTTCTGAGGGTTCTGGAAGGTACCGCAGGTTTTTCCGGAAGTATAATATCCCCGGCTGCCGCATCTTCATGCTCCACCGTAACACTGCCATAGCCCGTACCATAATCATCACTCGTCACGGTTATCGTGTAGGTTCCTAACCCCATCTCGGCAAAGGTATATGTACCATCGCTTCCTGTCGTAACCGTCTGCCCGCCGATCGTCACGCTGGCTCCCTCAACTGCCTCTCCTCTTTCATTTACAACCTTTCCGGTTACCTGATGGCTCTCCGCAGCCGCCTGACCGGTATAGTGAATGTCTTTTACTTTTACCTCCGTACACGCATCCCCACGCGTACTAAGCTTAAAGGCGATCTTTCCGGAACTCAAATCCAGATCGCAGGTTTCATTTTCAAACACGGTCGTTTCGTTCACGATCAGTGTAAACTTTTTATCTGCCGTCCACATAATTTTCACTTTTGCCTGTACGTCGGCTTCCGGCGCCGCAACTCTGGTTCCTCCATAATAGTCGCCGTCACCGCCTGTATATTTCTGCCAGAACCATCCGCCGGCGTCATATCCCAGGAACATACCTTCTCCTGGATTCTGATAACCCAGATAAACGCCAAAACGTGTATCCGTCCTTGCCGAAACAGAACTCATCGTGAACTCAAAATAACCTTCCTTACTAAAGTCAAAGGTCTTTGGATTTACAAACATCGCCGGATATTGAGAAGAGTCTCCAGCGCTGTTTCCGTTTCCGCTGCCTGACTTCAGATGCAGCCATCCATCTTCTGTTTTTTCGTTAACGGAGCCTTCTCCCAGCACAGTCGCTTCATCCTGCGCCCACGCATCATTCACTCCGTCTTCCAGAATCGCTCTTTCGGCAATGCCAGGCATTTCCAGATCATCCCATGTGACAATCGGAATCTCTGCCGCAAGCGCCGTAGAAGGTGCCGCCGTCATGGCCATGCTAAAGGCGATGACGCAGCTCAGCAGCTTCATAACTTTACGCTTTTTCATAACAAATACCTCCATTTCTTTTTCAGGATACATGAAACAACGTCCTGATTTTTTACATTTTTTATATGTTTATATGTTTAAATTATCTCATATTTATGACTTTTTTTCAATACCTTTTCCTTATATCGGCTTTCTTACAGCATATTTCCCATTTTCCCTTCCTGATTTCTCCTGTTTTTCAGAATTTTAACCAAATAAGGCGCTTCGGATATATCTGCTACAAAAAATTTGCAAAGACCGACGCCCCGATGACCGTCAAAAGCCCTGCTACCGCAATGGCCAGGCTGCTCATCGCTCCCTCAATTTCCCCCAGCTCCATCGCTTTTGACGTTCCAATGGCGTGAGAACTTGTCCCGATGGCAAGCCCCACCGCTACTGGCTCTACGATTCGAAACAGACGGCACACCAGCTCTGCCGCGACATTTCCAATCACTCCCGTCACGATAATGACCGCTACGGTAATTGTGGTAATTCCCCCCAGCTCTTCTGAAACGCCCATTCCGATCGCAGTCGTGATCGACTTCGGAAGCAGGGTAACATAATACGTATGATCCAGTCCAAAAAGCACGGCCAGTCCCAATACGCTTCCAAGACTTGAGAACACGCCCGCCAGGATTCCAAGAACTACCGCCGCCAGGTTTTCTTTTAAAACCGAAAGCTCCTGATACAGTGGAATTGCCAGACATACGGTCGCCGGCGTCAGAAGATAGCTCAAAAACTTTGCAGATTTCTGGAAGCTCTCATAGTCCACACCCAGAATCCCGTTTGCAGCAATCACAAAAAGAATGGAAATCAGAAGCGGATTCAAAAATCCCCATTTCAGCTTCTTTTTTAAAAATGACCCGAAAGCAAATCCGATGATGCAGACAAGCAGCCCGTAATATGCGGAATTGCACAAAATTTCTCTCATACTTCCCGTCCCTCCTTGTTCTTTCTCCGGATGACTGCCTGTGCTGTTCTTCCCGTAACTGCCATCACGATTCCCGTGGTGAAAACCGTAATCACCAGAACCGGAAGCAGTACTTTCTGAAGCCTGGGCCATACAGATACCAGATTCACCGCAGCCGGCAGAAACATGGGCGGCATAATTTCAATCAGAAACTTCCCCGCCCTTCCGACCTGTTCCAGCTTTACCGTCTTTGTGGCAAGAGCCAAAAGCATCAGCAAAAGTCCGTATATACTTGCCGGAACCGGCAGTGGAAGAACAAGATACAAAAGCTCCCCTAAAAATGTGATAAAAAGAATCACTCCAAATTCATACAGTAATTTCATATTTTCTCTCCTTTTTCAATCCTAACGATTCATGGCCTTCTTATGGCGTTTC
>CAJKKX010000133.1 GCA_905200565.1 uncultured Lachnospiraceae bacterium | reverse complement strand
TCAAAAAAACTGGGCGGAAGATAAAATAGCCGGAAAGGAATGAGGGTATGAAACATTTTCACAAGAATATAGCAGGAAAAACGGCAAAACAGCGTGTGAAGAATATAATTGTCACGATTTTATCGGCAGTGGTATTTCTGCTGCTTGTGTATCCGCTTATTTACACTGTGATAAATTCGCTGAAAACCTATGATGATTTTATATCGCATCCGCAATATGCTTTGCCTGTCAAAGTGTATCTGGGCAATTTTGTTAAGGTTTTTCAAAGTAACTTTGCACAGTATTTTTTAAACAGCGTGGTGATTGCCGTGCTTGTGGTGGTTTTTACGGTTATATTATCGGCAACGGCAGCATTTGCGATTTCGGAATTCCGTTTTCGCGGGAAGAAGGTTGCGGAGATGTATTTTCTGCTGGGACTGATGATACCTTACCAGGTCATCCTGATTCCGCTATATCTTACGTATGCAAAATTTAAACTGCTCGACACGTATTTTTCGCTGATCTTACCGCAGGTTGCGTTTGGAATGCCGATGGCGATCCAGCTGTTCCTGGCATTTTTTAAGGATTTTGACGGAGACCTGATCGAAGCGGCTGTTATTGACGGCAGCAGCATAGGAAGGACTTTTATAAGTATCGTGGCTCCTGTGTGCAGAAATATTATTATTACGGTAGCTACACTGCGGGCGATTTTCTCATGGAATGAATATATTTTCTCATATACCTTTATCAGCTCTAAAAAAATGATGACGGTGGTACTCGGACTGAATGCTTTTGTGGGAGAAGAAGGTCTGGTAGACTGGGGACCTACATTTGCAGCGATTGCCGTGACCGTGATCCCAACGCTGATCGTGTATATGTTTCTTGGAAAATATATGCAGTCGGGACTTAGTGAAGGGGCAGTTAAAGGGTGACGAAATTACAGAAGCTGCAGTTTAAACAGCGGAGAGGAAAAGAGAGATGAACGAGATATTTTTCAGACCGGAAAATGCATGGGTAGGAGACTGTATGCCCTGTTATCATAAGGGAAAGTTCTATATGTACTATCAGTCTGACAGAAGGGATCCCAGACCGTTTCCCGATGGAGAGCCTTTCGGGTGGTCGCTTGCCGTATCTCAGAATCTTGTTGATTTTAAGGATTACGGGGAAGTGCTTCATAAGGGCAAACATGGTTCAAGGGAGCATTGTCTTTATGCGGGTTCTGTTATATATGCTTTGGGAAAATTCCGAGCTTTTTATACCGGGGAGTGCAAGTATTTTCTGAACCACCCGGAGATGCCGCCGAAAGAGGTGCTGATGCTTGCCATCAGCGATGACGGAATCAGCTGGAGGAAACAGGATAAGCTGTGTTTTTCTGCGCCGGAGGGCTTTGAGAAGGATTACTTCAGAGATCCTTTTGTATGTTTTTCGGAGGAGTTTGGAAAATGGCTTATGCTTGTTTGCGCACAGAAAAAAGACGGCTTTCGGAAGCGAAGAGGGGTTCTTTTATATTATACCAGCGCAGATCTTGAAAACTGGAATTATGAAGGCGTTTTTTTCAGCCCGGATATGTATTTCCTGCTTCAGATGCCGGATATGTTCCGGATCGGAGAATGGCGGTATCTTTTGTTTTCTGAGCTTGACGATATGAGACGGACCCGCTATCGTATGAGCAAAAGTCTCTTCGGACCCTGGCAGACGCCAGCGGATGACTGTCTGGATGGGCGCTGCTTTTATGCTGCAAGAACAGTGCAGACAGAACAAAAACGGATTATTTTTGGATGGAATCCCACCAGGGAAAGGGATGACGATCTGGGAATGTGGATCTGGGGCGGAAATGCAGTTCAGCATGAAGTGTACCAGCGCAGGGATGGGACACTGGGCGTCAGAATGCCGGAGCAGCTTTCGGGGATCATCGGCAAAAAAGATGTACAGATGCAGGAGAGCCTTACTCTTTCGCGCCTTGACGGCGGCGCGGAGACAGTAATAAAAGAGTATTCGGCCGATGTTTTCCGACTGGAGGCAGATGTGAGCTATCAGGCGGAAACGTTCGGGTTTGGAATCAAAATCTGTGAAAACAGCAAGGAAGATCTGGGGTATGATTTTCACTTTGTGCCCGGTGAAAGACGTTTTTTGTTTGACAAAACACCCAATTATCCGTGGTTCCGGTGCATGAACCGCGGACTGTTCAGGCCCTTTACAGCGCAGCCGGAGGAAAAAGTGCATCTTTCCCTGATCGTAGACCATGATATCGCAGTTGTATACGTAAATGATGTTGCGCTTAATGTGCGGATGGCAGAGAAGCCGGGAGCTGAAATAAAATTATATGTACATAACGGAAAGGTCGAATGGAGAAATATAAAGCTGTATGAAAAGTGAACGGTTGGTTAATAGTGAGGGCTATGATTACATAACAGTAATTGCTTCGGCCGCAAAGAGCAGCCCGGGGTATATCCGTATATGCTCCGGGAAGGCTATGACGGATAAGCAATTCAGGTACAGCAAGTGCGAGCTGTTTACGGCAGAGCTTCCAAAGGAAAAATCGTGCCGTATCTGTATGCAGGATGTAAAGGTACACTATGCCTATTTATTTAGAAGAGACTGTGCGGATCCGGTAAAGCAGATCTGTCCGGAGAAATCCGGCGTATCAGCAGCGTATAAAAACCAGAATACATTCCACTATTCTCCGCCGGTAGGCTGGCTGAATGACCCGGTAGGTCTATGCTTTTACCGCGGGCTGTATCATATGTTCTATCAGTTTAATCCATCGTCGCAGAAGTGGGGAGACGCTCACTGGGGACATGTGACGAGCAGCGATCTGCTTCACTGGCGTGAGCATCCGGTCGTTCTAAGCCCTCAGCCGGAGCTTGTCTGCAATCCTGATGTGCGGGGAGGCGCTTTCAGCGGGACAGCTCTGGTGGAGCAAAATAAAATGCATCTGTTTTTTACAAGACATGTCGGGGATCTGCAAAAAGAGCATTGCATGGAATATACGGCGGCCGTGTATAGTGAAAATGGATTTTCTTTTTCTGCAGAAAGAATTGCAGTGAACGATTTGCCGGCAGAACTTGGAGAAAATTTCAGAGATCCCAAGGTCTGGCGGGAGGGCGATGAATGGCTTATGCTGACGGGGAGCGAAACGGCAGATACAGCAGCAATTGCGGTTCATTGTTCTAAAGATTTGATTCAATGGCAGTATAAAGGAATTTTTTTAAAGGAAAAAGATAAGCGATATCTCAGAGCAGAATGTCCATCGATCAGAAAGATGGCGGATAAGTATGTTTTGATCGCTGGCTATCACAACAGGGACGAGACACAAATCCGACGTGATACGGTATACTATATTGGAAGTATAAAAAATTACCGTTTTCGGGTAGAACATAAGGGGCTGGTCGATCATGGAAAGGATTTTTATGCAGCACAGATTTTTGCAAATTTAAAAAGAACGGTTGCCATTGCCTGGGTAAATGACCGGTATGAGTATCATATCGAAAAGCTGTGCAGGTCGAACGGTGTCATGAGCCTGCCAAGAAAGCTGTGGATCGAAAAGGGGGAATTATATTCTTATCCGGTGGAAGAGGTGGAGCGTCTGGAAACATCGGAAGAACACTTTGAAAATATCTTTCACATAAAGGATGGACGCGGACACTTACAGATTGGTTTGCGGGAAAATGCTTCCGGCCGCATTGTGCTGGCGGAATCTGAGGCCGGGCAAGTGACGGTAACAGTATGTCCTGGTCAGATTATAATTATGACAGATAAGGAAAAATGGAATGCAGATATAACTGTAGAGAGGCTGGATATTTATACAGATAACGCTCTTTTTGAAATTTTTATCAATGGTGGAATGCGCGCATTTACCAGAAGATATGAACGGTATGAGACGAATTATGAAGTAGATGCGGATTTTGGCGAGGGCTGCAGGGCTGTGTTCCGCAGAATAAAAAATATTTCTTCCATTTGAAGTAAATATCATGCCGGAAAAGGGCGATTTTTGCCCGACAGGACACTGGCAGAAGAATAAAGAGCAGTATAAATAAAATATTGTTTTAAAACCGTTACTTCTATATACGAAGCAGCGGTTTTTTATACAATGCGATGTTAAAAATTAGTAAAGTATAAATTACTAAAGTATAATTGACTAAAATGCGGCGGAATGGTATAGTTGAGCTATATGGAATGGAGGCTAAAATATGTTTATCGGAAGAGAACGGGAACTGACATCCCTTGATAAATTATATGCGTCTGGGAAATTTGAATTTGTAGTTATCTATGGTCGCCGCAGGGTGGGGAAAACTGCGCTTATCAACAAATTTATCAGCGATAAAAAGGCAATCTACATTATGGGAGTAGAAAGCAATGCCAAACAAAATCTGGAGAATTTCAGCAAAAATATTATGGAATTTGGAACGGGGATTCGGGCGGATACTGCGTTTGCGTCGTTTCAGGCTGCATTAGAGTATGTTTTTCAGATGGCAGAAAAAGAACGTCTGGTTTTTGTGATTGACGAGTACCCGTATGTCGCCCGCGCATCCAGAAGTCTTGCCTCTACATTACAGCTTCTGATCGACAGATATAAGGATTCTTCTAAAATGATGCTGATTTTATGCGGGTCTTCGATGTCCTATATGGAGGACCACGTACTGGCGTATAAAGCGCCGCTTTACGGCAGAAGGACAGCGCAGATGAAAATCCTTCCGTTTGATTTTGCAGATACATGCCGGTATTTCCAAAAGTTTTCTGATGAGGATAAAGCGATGATATATGGCATGGTGGGAGGAACACCGCAGTATTTACTTCAGATGGATGACAGGCTGAGCGTTGAGGAGAATATTAAGAATACCTTCCTGAATCCGACGTCTGTACTCTTTGAGGAACCGGAAAATCTGCTGAAGCAGGAGGTACGGGAACCTGCTCTTTACAATGCCATTATTACAGCTATGGCGACCGGCGCTTCCCGCATGGCGGAGATTTCGACAAAAGTCGGCGAGAATACCAGTGTCTGCAGTACCTATCTGAAAAATCTGATGATGCTGGGGCTGGTCAGGAAAGAAACGCCTTATGGTGAAAAGACATCCCGGAAGACCATTTACGCCATTGAGGACAATCTGTTTCGGTTCTGGTATCGTTTTGTCCCGGAGAACAGCTCCGTTATTGGGCGTGGAGCAGCTGATCTGGCATATAAACGGATTGAACCGTTTCTGCCGGATTATATGGGAAAAGTATTCGAGGATATATGCCAGCAGTATCTCTGGAAACTGCTGCTGGATGGGGATTCTCCTGTGGAATTCAG
The DNA here is from genome assembly GCA_905200565.1 of uncultured Lachnospiraceae bacterium. The sequence goes on along the minus strand of CAJKKX010000133.1, from coordinate 1,414 downwards.
AAATCTGGGACGCTGGTGGGGGACAGACCCGGTCACCCGCAGCCAGACGGAAATTGATATTATGGGGGAACAGGATAAAGATACGGCGTTATTTGGCGAATGCAAGTGGACAAAGGAAAAGGTGGATGTGGGCGTTCTGGAAACATTGGTAATGCGCAGCAGGATATTCCATTATAGAAATGTGCATTTATATCTGTTTGCGAGAAGCGGTTTTACAAAGGGATGTATGGAGGATGCTGCCAAACTGGGAAATGTCACATTGGTGACATATGGGGAACTTTTAGGGAAGCTAACGGAATAGCACTTCACAGCTTTAAAGCACTGCCAAACTTTTGAAAATACAAAGATATTTCTTCCATTATAGTTTCATTTCGTGTAAAATAGGTTCATTGGTAACTGCTGCGGGCGGGTGACAGGGCAGTTTGGCCGGACTGTTGCGCGGGCGAAGCTGGCAGCGGCGGGGAATGCGCGGCATTCCCGAATGAAACATCTGGAGGATATGTGAAATGGAGAGAGAAAAATTCTCATCCAGACTGGGGTTCATTCTGATCTCTGCGGGATGTGCGATCGGTCTGGGAAATGTGTGGCGGTTTCCGTATATTACCGGAAAGTACGGCGGGGCGGCATTCGTGCTGATCTACCTGTTTTTCCTGGTAATACTCGGACTTCCGATCATGGTAATGGAGTTTGCGGTCGGGCGTGCAAGCCAGAAGAGCGCGGCGCTTTCGTTTGACGTACTGGAGCCGAAGGGCACAAAGTGGCACTGGTACAAGTGGGGAGCGATGGCGGGCAATTATCTGCTGATGATGTTCTACACAACGATCGGCGGCTGGATGATTCTTTACTTTGCCAAAATGGCATCCGGCAGCTTTGCGGGGCTTGACGCGGAGGGCGTGGCGGCGGAATTCGTCGGTCTGATGGGACAGCCGGGGCTGATGGCGTTCTGCATGATCCTAGTGGTTGTTGTCTGCTTCCTTATCTGCGCAGGCGGTCTGCAAAAAGGTGTGGAGCGTATCACGAAGGTGATGATGCTCTGCCTGCTGTTTCTGATGATTATCCTTGCCGTGCATTCCGTATTTCTGGAAGGCGGAGCGGAGGGACTGGAATTTTATCTGAAGCCGGATTTTGGCAAGCTGGTGGAGACCGGCGTCGGTGAGGTTGTCTTTGCCGCGATGGGGCAGGCATTCTTTACATTGAGTCTTGGAATCGGTGCGATCGCTATTTTCGGAAGCTACATCGGCAAGGAACGCGCGCTCACAGGCGAGGCGGTGAGCGTTACCCTGCTCGACACCGGCGTGGCGCTGATGGCGGGACTGATTATTTTTCCGGCATGCTTTGCCTACAATGTGCAGCCGGACAGCGGTCCGAGTTTGATTTTTATCACGCTGCCGAATGTATTTCAGTCGATGGCGGG
>CAJKKX010000132.1 GCA_905200565.1 uncultured Lachnospiraceae bacterium | reverse complement strand
ATCATGTTTTCACGGTCTCAGCAGCAAGTGCTTCGACCTGTTCTGAATAGTTACCAATAAACTTCTTATTCCGGAATCTTATCCGTAACATAAACCATCGTCAGCATACAGAATACATACGTCTGGATCGCTCCGGAAAAAATATCAAAATAGATATGCAGAAATCCCGGCCAGCCAATGGCAAAGCGGGACAGCAGCGTATAAATCAAAGACATCATAACCGTTCCAGACAGCACGTTTCCAAAAAGCCTCAAAGACAGAGAAAACGGAACCGCAATCTCGCCAATCAGATTGATCGGAAACAGGAAAGGCAGCGGCTTAAACAGCCCGGTAAATGCACCAACCTTGTTATACTTGATATTGTTATACTGAATGATCGCAAAAGTCATGATGCCAAGCGGCAGCGTAACGCCATAATCTGCCGTAGGCGCCCGGAGTCCAAACAGCCCTGATATATTACTGATAAAAATAAACAGAAAAATAGAGCCGATATAATTTAAAAACTTCCCGGCATTCTTTCCCATGCTTCCATATACCATCTTATCCAGGAACTCCACGATCAGCTCCACAACGTTCTGGAAACCGCCCGGAACTTCCTTCGCATGGCGCATCGTCCGGTTTGCCGCAACTGCAAACCCCAGAAGTACAAGCATAACTACCAGAATACTTACATGTGTCGTGGTAATCCAGAATTCCTGCCCAAACAGCCTGTATTTAAACAGCCCGTGTATCATAAAATCCACATCGCCGCCCGCAGCTAATAACACATTATCACCTCCCTTTTCGTCCTTTTTTTTGAATCAGCCTGTGTAAAAAAGGCTGAAAATAAGCGCCAAGTTTCAGTGTAAACAGTCCTGCAAAAATAGCAGCCGGATTTCCAAGCTTCAACAAATACGAAATTCCGAACAGAAGCAATATCATTCCCATTCGAAACACCGACATTCTCTGCATATAGCCTTTTGCATCCGCCTCTGCCCGCATCAGGCACTGTTCAACGCTATAGTTCATGTGAAACGCCAAAATCAGTGAAAATACAACGCCAAGCGCCAGTCCTGATGTAAATTCCCACCTATCCGGAACAAACCAGATAAAAACAAGCCAGAATACTGTACCGAAAATCAGGATTCCCATGAAAAGTTCCTTTGCCACCGTGCTCAAATGCCTGATGGAATCTCTAATCACGCTTTTTTCCTCCTTCATTTCCCGCCATGCCCTTCAAAAGAATCCAGGTGTTTCTCCCTCCCGCCAGGATTCCCAGAATCAGCAGTACCAGCACTGTGTTCCAGCCAAACTTTCCGTCCAGCCAGGTTCCGATAAAGACGCATAAAACAACGGGAGCCAGCATACTGATGCCAACCTGCGTAATCAGCGCCAGGCCTTTCAGGACATCTTTGTCCAGTTTCATATGCCGCCTCCTTTCACAAAAACCTCAGCCCTATTTTACTTCATTTTCCAAAAATTGTCTAGCAGTTTATGAGGCTCCATCCGCTTTTTCAGTCCCCCAGATTTCCCTGATACATTCCAGAATGACAAGCAGGCTCAAAGGCCCGAGAATCACGCCCGACACGCCGAAAATATACAGTCCCGCATAGACCACCAGGGCAATGATGATAGGATAAACCCCCATTTTATCGCCCAAAAGCTTTGGTTCCAGATACTCCCTCGTTATGTTCGTCACCACAAAAACCGTAAAATATGCCGCCGCGTAAAAAAAATCCCCTCTTATTACGCAGATCAGCGCCCACGGGATAAAAACTGTCCCCGTGCCGATAAAGGGAAGCACATCTAAGAGCCCGATGAGAATCCCTACAAGAAGCGCATACGGATTTCCAATCATCCAAAGCCCCAGCACACAGATCGCCATGATGACAAGCATAATCAGCCCCTGCGCTTTCAGATACGCCCCTCCAAGTCTCCACAGGCGGTCAAAAATATTTACCATTCTCTGGTATCCCCTACATCTCTGCAATTTTTCACGAATCGCGTCATAATCTTTCATAATCAAAAGAACCGCTATAAAAACCAGAAAAAAAACGCCCAGAATCTTCAGAAGTCCCATTGCATATTCCACGGAATGCTGTACGAGCCCCGGTACCGCATACTCCTGGATCTGCCGCTGCGCCCGGTTCATATTTTGTTCCAAAAACTGCATCATCTGCCTTCCGTCCACGCCAAAGGTACTCTCCGCCACATCGCAGCAGCATTGCGCCATATGATTTACCTGCTCTTTGTAATACTCCAGATGATGTACCACGCTGCGAATCTGTTCGCAAAGCTTCACTCCCAGAAACCATCCAGTAAATGCCACCGCCCCGGTTCCGACCAGAAGAATCACCAGCGTAATCATCCCTTTATTCACCGGAAGCTTCTTTTCCAACCGGCTCGCCAGAGGATAAATCCATCTCGCCAGAAGAAACGCCACAAAAAAAGGAGCTACCGCTGGCAGAAGATATTTCATCCCCAGATAAACTGCCAGGGTAATTCCCGTAATTCCCAAAATCTTTTTTGTCTTTTCTGTCATACCGATTTCCCCGTTCTTTTGATGAAAATTCCTGGAGTTAGTATGTACAAAGGACATCGTCTTATACATTCGAAAACAGATCAAAAAGTGCTCCCTCAGGCTCTGCTTCAAAACACATGTTTTTCGATGTGACGGGATGCGCAAATGCAAGCCGGAACGCCGCCAAAGCCACCGTTTCCGCCGCTTTTGCTCCCCCGCCGGAGTTATACTTTCTGTCCCCCGCAACCGGCATCCCGGCGCCTGCCATCTGAACGCGAATCTGATGATGGCGTCCGGTCAGAAGATCAATCTCTACAAGGGTATATTCCGACGCTTCTTTTCGAACACGATACACAAGCTCCGCTCTTTTTGCGCCTTTTGTCCCTTCCCTTACGATGGATGAAGTATTTGTCCTCCCGTCTTTCAGAAGATAATCCACAAGGCGCGCCTCTTTTTGTTCAGGTTTTCCACAAACTACGGCGAGATACTGCTTCTTCATTCTCCCATCTGTCATCTGGCGGCTTAAATGTGCGGCCGCTTCCTTCGTCTTTGCAAACACGATCACACCCTGTACCGGCTGATCGAGACGGTGCACCAGGGCAATGTAGGGGTTGTTTTCCTTTTCCTTTCGATAATTTCTCAGAACGCTTACCATGTCCTTTGCTCCAATTTTTGCACTCTGTACCGGAACACCTGCCGGTTTTCTGCAAACCATCAGTTGATGATCTTCATATAAAATATCAATCTCCATCATGGAACTCCTCTGCCTCCAAACTGATTCTGGCCTGAAACGGCCGGATATGTAGTCGCTTGCAGATGCCGTTTTCATACCACGGCATCCGCGGTTAGATATGGTTTGTTGATGATTAAGATTTTTCCTATTCCATGCTTCTTAAAAATTGCTGAATGGAATCAGCTCTTGCAGCCTTCTTATGCCATCCTTTCAAAACTGCCAGGTCGCGTTCACTCATGATACGCACCCGCAGATCGTCCGGCACTGCGCCCAGCTCTTCCAGCAGTTCCAGAATATCTTCTGCTTTTCCCTCTGCTTTTCCCTCTGCCCGTTCATCTTGCAGCATTTCCTCAAAGATCATAAACTTTTCCTCCATTTCCCGACTTTCCTTAATATTCCGGACGGATTTCTGAAGCTGCCTTACAAATTCATCTCCAAAATCTTCCTTGCATTCTTCTATGTCCGCCTTTAAAAATCGAAGAAAGTTCACCAGCTTTTTCGAAACTTCATTTTCATTTTTTCCGCAGGTGCTCAAGAAAATACTTCTACTTCCATCCTGCATATCAAGTCCCTGGCATTCCAGACAGCAAGTTTTAAACGTATAACAGTATTTTTCCTGCCCAAAAGGATCAAAATCGCAGATGAAAATCACATAAGTATCCGGAATCTCTGCATATGCCATCCCGCTCCGCAAAGTTTCCATGTCGATCTGCCCATGATAATACCTCGCTCTTCTCCCAAGCGCTGATTTTCTGACAGCCTGCATCTCGACGTTATAACGCGTATGGTTCGCATCCCGCGCATAAATATCGAGTCTGACGCCTCTGTATTCCGGATGGTATACCATGCTCTTTTCCCGGCTTACTGCCACCTTCTCAATCGGAAAGCCCAGAGTCATTTCCAAAAAATCCCGGCAGTTCTTTTCGTCGCTCATCACTGCCCCAAACATGAAATTGTCTTTTAAGGTAAGCTCTTCCAGCTTTTTCTTACGTTGCATAATTTTCCTCCACTTTTGCAGAGGAATTCCACATAATTATTATAGCACATCACGTTTCGTTTGTAAATCCATATTCTAAGAAAACTGCTCTTTAAAACTTGCCCTAAAACTTCTTCCACACCATCTTGTTCACCACACCCGTATAACTCTGTATAATTTTCACAACCTTTGTAGATACATTCTCTTCCACATAATCCGGCACGGGAATCCCAAATTCCCCATTCCGGTTCATCTCTACCGCCGTTTCCACCGCCTGCAAAAGACTGTCCCCATCGATTCCTGCCAAAACAAAACACGCCTTATCCAAAGCCTCAGGCCGCTCCGTAGAAGTGCGGATGCACACAGCCGGAAACGGATGCCCCACGGAAGTAAAAAAGCTGGACTCCTCCGGCAGCGTCCCCGAATCAGACACTACGGCAAACGCATTCATCTGCAAACAGTTATAATCATGAAAGCCCAGCGGCTCCTGGCGAATCACGCGCTCATCCAGCACAAACCCGGACTCCTCCAGCTTTTTGCGGGAACGGGGATGACAGGAATACAGAATGGGCATGTCATATTTCTCTGCCATCCGGTTGACAGCGGTAAACAATGACTGAAAATTTTTCTCCGTGTCGATATTCTCCTCCCGGTGCGCGGATAAAAGAAGATACTTTCCCTTCTTAAGCCCAAGTCTCTCATGCACCTTCGACGCCTTTATTTTCTCCAGATTCTCATGCAGCACTTCCGCCATCGGGGAACCTGTCACAAAGGTTCGCTCTTTCGGCAGGCCGCAGTCCGCCAGATACCGGCGCGCATGTTCGGAATAGGCCATATTGACATCCGAAATAATATCCACGATCCTCCGGTTTGTCTCCTCCGGCAGACACTCATCCTTACAGCGGTTTCCCGCCTCCATGTGAAAAATCGGTATGTGAAGCCGCTTTGCCCCGATCACGGACAGGCAGCTATTCGTATCGCCAAGCACCAGAACGGCGTCCGGCTTTATCTCTGCCATCAGTTCATAAGACCTTGCAATGATATTTCCCATCGTCTCTCCCAGATCTTTGCCCACCGCGTCCAGATAGACCTCCGGGTCGTCCATCTCCAGATCATGAAAAAACACGCCATTCAGGTTATAATCATAATTCTGCCCGGTATGTGCCAGAATGGTGTCAAAATATTTCCGGCACTTTTTAATCACTGCCGCCAGACGGATGATTTCCGGCCTCGTCCCTACCACGATCAGCAGCTTTAATTTTCCATTCTTTTTAAAGGAAACCTTATTCTCCATGCTTACATTCCACCTTTTCAAAAAATGTGTCCGGACGCCCCGGATCAAACGTTTCATTTGCCCACATCACCGTAACCAGATTTTCCGTATCAGACAGATTGATGATGTTATGTGTATAGCCCGGCAGCATATGAACCGCCTCGATCTTATCCCCCGACACTTCAAATTCCATCACGGGATATGGCTGTCCGTTCTCATCCAGGCCAATTTTTCGCTCCTGAATGAGCCCATGTCCCGACACCACGATAAAAAATTCCCACTTGCTGTTGTGCCAGTGTTCTCCCTTTGTAATTCCCGGTTTGGAAATATTAACCGAAAACTGCCCGCTTCCCCCGGTCTTTAAAAGCTCCGTAAAGCTGCCTCTCTCATCCACATTCATGCAAAGCGGAAAGCGAACCGCCTCCTTTGGAAGATAAGAAAGATAAGTAGAATACAATTTTTTTGCAAAGGAGCCAGCCGGAATCTCCGGCATCGCCAGCGTTTCCGGCTGGCGCTTAAAACTTTCCAGTAAATCCACGATCTCCCCCAGGGTGGCGGTATGGGTCACCGGCACGGCGCAAAGGCCGTCCTCCCCCACCGTCTCCTCCCCTTTCAGGGCCCGGAGGAACTCGTCCACCACATCGTCGATATAGCAGAGGGTCAAGCTCACCGCCGGATCGCTCACCGTAATGGGAAGATCCCGGGCGATGTTATGGCAGAAGGTGGCCACCACGCTGTTGTAGTTGGGACGACACCACTTGCCAAATAAGTTGGGCAGGCGGTAGATCAACGTCTTGGCCCCGGTGCGCGCCCCGTAGGAGCGCACCAGATCCTCCCCCGCCAGCTTGCTGCGGCCGTAAGGATTGTCCCGCAGGGCCTGGATGGAGGAGGTCAGCAGCACCGGGCAGGGATTGCCCGCTTTCTCCAGCGCGGAGAGGAGCCGGGCCGTCAGGTCCCGGTTTCCGGTGAGGAACTCCTCCTCCGTCTCCGGCCGGTTCACCCCCGCCAGGTGAAAGACGAAATCCGCTTCGGCACAGTATGCCTCCAGCGCCCCCTCGGGAGACTGGCGGGTGTACAGCAGCAGCTCCAGCTCCGTGGGAAGGCCCCGGGTCCGGTCCTTGCCGTCCCGTACCGCTTTCAGGGTCTCCGTCAGGTTCCGGCCCACAAAGCCGTGGGCCCCGGTGATGAGGATCTTCATGCCTGCTTCTCCCATTCCGCCAGTTCCTGCTGAATATAGGGCAGCGCCAGCAGCTTTTCTTTCACCT
>CAJKKX010000131.1 GCA_905200565.1 uncultured Lachnospiraceae bacterium | reverse complement strand
GGCAGTCATAAGGACAAACAGAGCCGCCCAGTCTCCTGTTCCCGGCATTCCCTGAAATACTCTCATCCCGAAATAAAACAGCGCCGGAAGCAGCACAGCCGCCAGCATCGCCTTTCCCTGCCAGATGCGGATCAGCAGAAACGTACCCTGGGTAAATACGGAATAATAGGAAAACATATGAACCAGCGACAGGAAACACAGGAACATTCCCGTGGATTTCACATCCTGCCGGAAGAATCTCTGTCCCATCAAAGCATAGATTCCGTATGCGAGCAGCACAAAAAAGACTGGCATCACGGAGTGCGCCACCGCTGCCGGGCTCATCCGCACCATTTCTCCGTAAAATGCGAGCAGAACCGGAAACGGTGACAGGACATACCGGGAAGGCAGCGTGCTTACTGCATTTCCGGTGTATGCACTATACTGAAACATGGTATTTGTTTCCAGCGTTGTCGTGGCTGTCCCCACATAAAACGAATCATCCAGATCCGTGGACATCCCTGCCGCATAAATGCCAATCTGCACGGCAATCAGCAGAACCGCCGCCAGGCACGGCCACGGCAGGCGGCGAAGCTTTTTCATCCTCTCCAACGTAAGCGGAAGAATACGTTTTCTCCCGCAGACAGCAGAAAGAACCGTCAGAATCAGAATCGCTGCGCCATAGGAATATTTCAGCACGGAAAAAGGCATACGAAGGAAAATCATCGGTAAGGCCATGACTTCAAATACAGCAAACATCCCTATATAACCGCAGAACAGCGTCAGCAGGAAGCTGTTCGCGTTTTCCTTCATTCTTCCTGTAAATCCCAGCCCTGCTAAAAATGGAATCACCAGAAACCACAGCAGGATCAAAATCGCTTTTGCTACCACAAAATTCCCTCTTTCTTTCGGGCGTTACCGATTCGTACACACGCCCTCTTTATCAAATTTGTACCTCACGCCGTCGATTACTTTTGACCGGTTCTGAAGCGCATAGCCCCGTTTGCTGAAATAATACCACTTTCTTCCTGTTTTTACCCATGCCTGTTTTCGCATGACTCCTTTATTTTTGCTGAAAAAATATTTTCTGTCCTTATACGTCACGAGCCCTGTCGTTTTTCGCCCCTGGCTGTTCAGATAATATTCTTCTCCGTCAACGGTCACGATGCCCTTCTTCATCCTGCCTTCTTCATCAAAGTAATAGTAGTATTTTCCAAGTTTGGCCCATCCCGTCCGCGCGGCGCCATTTTTCTTTATAAAATAATACGTATGTCCCTTCCATGTTTTCCATCCGCTCTGGAGTACTCCGTTTTTGTCCGCATAATAGCGGTTTCCGTCTATCCCCTGAATAAAGCCTTTTTTCAGTACCCCTTTGCTGTTGAAGTAATACAGCTTCCCATCAATCCTTGCTACGCCGGTCTGCCCAACGCCATCGCTGTTAAAATAGTGCTTCTGTCGGCCAAACTCTTTCCATCCGGTTGCGCGGTATCCGTTTTCATCCAGATAATACCACGAACCGTCCAGATTCAGCCATCCATTTCCGGCACGCTGTCCATCCGCGCCTACATAGAACCACTTTCCTTTTTCCTGATTCCATCCGGTCAGTACTTTTTTCTGCAATCCATAATATTTGGCTATCGCTGTGGCATCCGCCACACCGAGCTTTTTCATCTTCGCATTGCTTCCATAATATTTTACACAGTCCTCCGGATTGCTGACAAAACCGTGTTCTACGATCATCCCCGGAAATCCGGCCTGTACGCTATACCTTACAATCGCATAATAATCTGCCAGTTTCCCATTGGGATAAGTATTCCCTGTTTCCGACAGCTTATAAACCAGATCTCTGTTTTTAAATCCGATATTTTCAAGCTCCGCCAGGATCGTCCTGGCAATCACTGCGGTCTCCTTTGCCTGGCCCGGCCTATAATTTCCGGAAGACACCATAACCTCGGCTCCTGTCGCCGTCGTCTGTGTTTCCAGGGTGGAATTGATGTGCTGGCTGACCAGCACCGTTGCTCCCACGCTTGCGGCATAATCCACTCTCTCCTGTAACCCGACTGCCACATCCGAGTTCCTGGTCAGATAGACTTTTACCCCTGCATATTTTTCAAGCTCCTGCTTTGTATATTTGGAAATTTTTAACGTGATTTCTTTTTCCATATAGGTCACGCTGTTCCAGGTTCTGTATGCACCGCCGTCAGAGCCGCCATGTCCAGGATCAAGCACTACGACAATATCGCCCGCCACACGATTCAGGCCGTTCCCCGGCGTGAGTTCCACTTCTTTTGTACGCCCGGAAATTTTTGTGGAAGTTTCTGCTTCTTCCAGGGCTGCGCCAATCTCCGCGGCGTCTTCTGCCACCGGTATCTCTTCCGTCTCTTCTTCTACAGCGGCCGACAGCGTATCCTCTGCATTTCTGAATTCCTGAATGTCAAACACATGCTCTCCTCCGCCGCATCCGACAGTCAGGGAACGCATCTGCTCTTCCCGTATTACCATCCCTTCCATAAGAAACGCCGCATATCCATCCAGTACTTCGACTGCCGATATGCTTCGGATCTCTTCTCCCTCTTGCCAGGAAAGTTCTGCCCGTTCCAGGCTCTCCCCGCCTGTCCGGACCGAAGCAACGATCACCTGGCCGCCTGTGCCGTCTTCTCCCGTATAAAGATACTCCAGCACCGGAGCGCTCTCTGCCGCCGCTGCCTGTTTTCCAGGCGTGATCCAAAAGATGCCCGCCAGGAGAAAAAGTGACAGCAAAATACCTCGCTTCTGTTTCTTCATAATTTGTTTTCCCCTTTTAATTCTTACAAGACCAATCTCATGATACTCCGTTGCCATTATACGTTTTCTGTCCTTTCCTGTCAAATACAGTTTCCCGTCTGCCAGATGCTTTCTTAATTTTTCCTGAACCTTCCCGAATCGTTTGCAATCCTGTCACATTTATAGTAAATTATAAAAGACACATAGATTTATGAACAACATAAGCGAGGGGATAACATGAAATTCAAAAAAATGCTTTCTTTGTGCTTCCTGGCTCTTGGGCTGACTCTTACGGTCCCGCTGGCTGCATCTGCCACGGAACCTCCCGAGACAGAACAGACCGAAGCACAGACAAACGGATGGTCGGCCGATCACACCTCCTATTTTCTGGACGGGCAGAGAATTACCGGAGTTCGGCAGCTTTCTGATGGTTACTATTACTTTTTTAATGCGGACGGCATTCTGGTGACAGGCAGACAGGGAGTTATCATTGCCAACCAGGCGCGTTATTTTATTAAACCGGACGGCACTTTGCTTCGGAATTCCTGGGGTACTGTAAATGACAAAACCTTTTATGCCGGTGATAATGCAAAGCTCTACACAAACCGCGCCGTGCTGATTGACGGAAAGATTTACTGCTTTAACGCAAGAGGGCTAAAGCTGACAAACGGGCTGAAAAAAGTCAAAGGATACACTTACCTTCTGTCCGCCTCAGGCGCTGCAAAAACAGGAATTCAAAAATACAATGGGAAACGATACTTTTTTAGCCCCAAAACCGGGCGGATGTATAAAAACCGGATTGTAAAAACCAACGGTAAGATTTACTATCTGACTTCGAAAGGGGCGATGGCTACCGGATGGATCAATACCGGGAAGAAAATCTATTTTGCAGACTCGAAAGGCCGCCTGAAAACCGGAGACTTACAAAGGAAAAAGATACTATTTTAACCAGAAAACCGGAGCCCTCCGCACCGGATGGGTCAATATCGACGGAAATTATTACTACTATACCTCCTCCGGCGTCGCGCAAACCGGATGGTTCAAGGTCGGAAAAAACAAATATTATGGTACGACCTCAGGAGAGCTCAAAGGCGCCCGTCTGATCGGCTTTCAGCGTATTGATGGCAAACGTTATCTGTTCAACGGCAGAGGCGTGCTCCTGACCGGGTGGCAGACGCGAGGCTCTTACAAATACTATATGGACGCTAACGGCGTCGTCACCACCGGATGGAAAAAAATCAAAAACAAATGGTATTTCTTTGAAAGCTCCGGCGTCATGAAAACCGGATGGCTGGTTCACAACGGAAATTTCTATTACATGGATCCAAAAACAGGGGCTATGACGACAGGAAACCGGAGAATCAACGGAAAGAATTATACCTTTGCGCCAAGCGGCATTTATTCCCAAACGGCTCTTTCCGGCGCATGGCTGGTTAAGGTAAACCGGGCCGCCAATGTCGTGACCGTATATAAAGGAGACGTACCCGTAAAAGCATTCCTCTGCTCTACCGGTATGAACAATGCGACGCCTCTTGGCACGTTCCGGATTCTTGACAAGCTCTATATGCACGAACTGAACGGACCTACCTGGGGATATTATTGTTCTCATATTACGGATGACATTCTTTTCCACTCTATGCCCGCCCCTACGACCGTGAGAACAGAAGTACCTTCTTATAAGTTCAACATGCTTGGGCAGCAGGCGTCACAGGGATGTATCCGTCTGGCTATGGGGGACGCGAAATGGCTGTATGATACGGTTCCGGTCGGAACAACGGTTGTCGTTTATGACGACGCTTCCTATCCAGGACCGCTTGGAAAGCCGCAAAACATCAAAATGAACGAAACACCGACCTATTATTATGACCCAACCGACCCGATTGCTTACCCAAGCTATTCGACTTCCAAATAAACTACAGTAAAAAGGCAGCTTACCTATATCCTGTACGGATCATAAGTAAGCTGCTTTTCATTTTCCATTCCTCTCGTTTTATCGTCCACACCACCTGGCGCCATACCTTTTTCTCTCTTCCGGCGTCATATCCGACCACTCCAGAAAGGTCAGGTCACTCAGTTCCATCTTCTGTCCACATTCTGTACAGAGTACTTCTTTCCTTCTCGAAACGATCCTCACAGCCTGGCAGAACGGACACACGTATACTAGAATCATTCTTCAGCACCTTCTCGCTATTCACCCAATCCATTTTCGATTGCTGAGATGATCGTGCGCAATGCTTCTTCCTCATCTTCGCCCTCACAGGTAAATTCTACCTCATCGCCGCACTTTACACAGGCGCTCAGTACACTCAGTACACTTTTTGCATTCGCATAGGTATCATGAAACCGAAACTGGACGGAACATTTAAAATTTATGGCCTCTTTACAGAGGTATCCCGCCGGTCTTAAATGAAGTCCCGATAAATTTTTCACCACAACTTTTTGTCTTACCATTGTTATCATCCCTCCTGCAACTGACCTACTGGCTCTCCGTTTCTACGGCAGGCTCTGTCTTAACCAGATTGACGGCTATTGTCGCCTCAGACGTCAGCATATATCCGTCTGGCAGAACGACCGTCAAAGGTACCCGGTAATTTCCCGGCGTCTGGTACTGGCTGGAGGACAGATCCAGCGTGACCTGGATGTTATCCGCCGTAATCTTCTCTTCCTCCGCCCATTTAGGCTGAATCTCCAGTGAAATATTATCCGCCGGCGTCAGCTTATATGTCATATTCTCCGGTTTCCCTTTTATCACAATGTTTGCTACCGGAACCTGTACGGTGGTCGTTCCGATTTTTTCCATCTGAACGGTCACTACAATAATATCAGAGCTTCCTCTTTCTAATTGCAGGGATTCCCCATATTGATCTTCCAGATATTCTTTCAGGTTGATTTCCTTACTGAAAGTCCCTGACGCTCCGTCCACCGAAATCTGGTCTGAAATTGCAAGATGATTTCCCAGCTCTGCCAGCACAGCCTTTCTTCCAGCCAGACCGATCGTTTCCGGCGCCGTGGTAACCTTCGCTACCCGGTATCCGTCGGCAGGCGTTCCGCCAACCTCCACATCCGGAATGATTCCTCTCACTTTCTTCCAGATTTCCACGCTGACATTCATCTTATCTTCTTCAAACACCTTTCCATCCAGAGTCTTAATCGTCAGCCGCTCCATCTGACTTTCCAAAAAGGGTTCCTCATTCTTATCATAAATAATGATCTTCGATAACACGGTTTTATTTCTTTTCAAACCGTCTACATCGGCCTCTACGATCACTTTTCCAATCTTTTTCATATCTGACTCCGGCCCGGCAATCGCAATAGACTCTCCGGAAACCGGTTCCATGCTCCCCACCTGATACCCTGTGGCCGGCGTCCCCTCTTCCCTGACGGAAACAACAAACGTCGCATCCTTCACATCTTCAAGCTCCACTTTCAGGGACCGTATGTCACACCACATATCTTTCATCGTAAGCGACGGGACTGTATTGCAGGTAATATCAAGCGGAATACTGTTCAGATCTGCCACAATATTTTCAAAATCCGCCGTCACGGTGAAACTGGCAGACGTAAGCTGCTCCAGTACGGAACGCCTTGCTTTCACATAAACGGTAACCGTGTCAATCTCCTGCCCTCTGGAATCCTCTCTCGGCTTGTAGACCTTTTTTACTTTTTCCATAAAAACGTCTGCATTCTTTACCATGATCGGTACGCCGCTGAAAGTGTCCGTCCGCACCGGGTCATCTCCGTTTATTACCATGAGCCAGATCAAAAAAGATACCAGCACCGCCATGATCTTGAGCCCCAAATTACTAAATATCTTTTCCTTCATGCTTTTCCCTGCCTTTCCAGAGCCTGAACTTCTTCGTGTCTACTGTCCTATTCTGGAAAACGATCAGTCTCTTTTTCAGTTCTTCGCCGCTTACTCCTCTGGTAAGCTCTCCGCGATAAGCATAAGATATCTGCCCCGTCTCCTCCGATATAATAATGGTCAGTGAATCCGTCGCCTCGCTCACGCCCACGCCTGCCCGG
>CAJKKX010000130.1 GCA_905200565.1 uncultured Lachnospiraceae bacterium | reverse complement strand
AGAATGGGCGGCCCGGGCAAACAATGTCTGCAGCATAGTTTCCGGAACGCCCTGAATATTTACTTTTTCCATATTTTTCGTTCTCCTTCTTCCGGGATTACAGAATGCAGCGTTTTTCCAAATGGCGTGCGCTCCACCATACCATAATCGCAAACCAGATCAACATACTTTCACTCATCAGACCGTTGGTAAAGGCAAGCCGAAAGGCGCCATCCGGCATCAGCATCGTTGCCAGCTTCAGCAGGATATAAAATACCAGCGGGTTTGACAAGGCCATTTCCCTTGGAAAAATACTCTTCCCTCGCACCAGAATATAAAACCAGTAGAGGTACGGCGGAAGCATCAGTACTTCACTTACGATAACGAGCCAGGATAAATGCGCAAACAGCGCCTCCGATACCGGAAGGGCTGCCGCGGCATAACCATTGCCGGACATCCAAGCAAACCCGTATAAAATCATGATATAAAACAGATGCAGACATAACCAGGGCGTAAGGCCAAACGCCGTCAGATAATGATATACTTTTCGCTGTCTCTCTTCTTTCAAAAAGCGCGCGATGGCAAATAAGGCAATACCATAGAAAAGAATACCGGGAAATGCCAACGCCATGGCAAGGGCATTTCGCCAGGGGGCGATGGCCGCTGCCCCCACCGTCAGCCAGGATATGCTTCCCATATACGTCGTGTCCCCATAGATCATCAGCCAATCGCCGGCACCGAGACAGAAACATCCAAGGATACCGCACAGCAGGGAACCAATTATTATTTTTCGTTCATGACACATTCAGATCACCGCCTCCTCATCTCAGGACACTTGTCACACTATACTCCTTGTGAAACCAGACACGCTTCTTATAAAGCTCCGCACAGCGATATCTTCAAAAAAGTGTGCATACCCACGCAATCACAGCACAAACAGGAATATATATAACAAAATGTATAATATGTGCCTTCTTGTTATACCCAAACATATGTGGCCCCACTATCCCTTTAAGCTCCGGATAAAAATGAGGAAAGAAGTTTGAGTGACAGAGCAGCACCCAGTCAAAAAAGACTATATCATAAATTTCCATGACATAAAGCATCGCAAGAAATCGCAGAAAAAAATTCAAAAAACTGAAATTGTTTCTTACACCATCCCATACGCCAAGAACAATCGCTCCTGTAAATATCAAAAGTGCGATGACAATTATAAACCAGCCTATTATATGAGCACCGCGAAATCTCTCTTTTCTTTCAGGAATCACAGCCAGATTCTCTTTCGGTGCGGAAGAGAAAAATCTCTTATCCTGAATAAACCCAACTGCACCGTACAAAAGAAGAAAATAACCCACCATAATCATAATTGCTGCAATTATTGTTATTATCATTTTAGTCTTAACCTCCTACAGCTTTCGTTTTTAATGCTGTCTGTTTTTCATCCAATACGGCTCCTTCCTTTTGCCCGTGGCCGTCCTGTCCGCAAGACCAATGGCAAATGCCCGTTCCTGTACCGGCCTGGGATAGAAAAACAGGGCATTCACCGCTCCGCCCAAATGGCGGTAAAGGTTTTGTTCATTCCACAGCATTGGCGCACTTCATTGGCCCACTGCCGGGGATAGCAGACCAGCAGCTCCTCGTGCTGCATATCATGAGCGCGGATGTCCGGATCTTTGAAGTGCTGACGATAGCGCGCCTCATATCGTTCGCCCATCTTTACTGCGTAAAAGATATGTACTGCAGTGCCCGGGACAGAAATGCCGTCCTTAAGCGGCGTCACCAGATCGGAGAAGAACTGATTGTAAATACTTCTCTTCCGAACAAACGACATGTCTGCCTGGCCGACCCCAAACATCTCCAGCATCCGATCCATATACGCCCGTTCTTCCGGCGCCTTCTTCTCCAGCCGTTTTTGCATCCAGCCCGGCAGCCTGCCTTTTTGAAATATGCCGTAAAGCACACCAGAGATCAGTCTTGCCTGCAGCCGGGCGGATAGTCCGCTGCTCTGATCCAAATCGGAGCTGCCCAGGATGCCGTGATCAATGCGAATATTTCCCCGCTGAATGAGCAGGCCGACAAAGGACCCGCCCAGGGAACAGCCATAGGCAGCGCAGATATGGCCGCCAAAGTTTGCCTGTATGTAGTCCTCGATTTTTGCAGTCTCGGTCAGCATATCCGGAAATACGGTCTGTTCTGTCTCATCAAATCCGTCGTAAGAGGTGCAGACTACATGAAACTCCTTCTCTAACAACGGTATCACAGACCCAAAGTTACGCTTCCAGTGACAGCATGTACCTGGCAGCAGTAAAAGCACCGGATTATTCTGATGTCCAAATGAATAAAATCTCATATGTATCTCTCCCTCGCATGGTGGTTAGCTTTATCTAACTCATTATATTAAAAAAACACCTTGCAGCGCAGCCTTCTGATTCTAACGCACTTAAAGCATCTATACTATATCATATGAGCAGAAAATTAGCAATAACTAACTACGGAAGAATATGCGATGAACCCAGTAAAATCAATGACAGAAAAAAAATACCGGTGGGTTCCTGCTCTTTCGGCTCCCACCGGCTTAATACTTTTTTATGCGTTCAGTTTCCAGCCGATCGCTTCTTTTCTGCCCAGCACAAAGTCCGCATAAATCCCTTTTTGCGTGATAAGCTCTTTATGTTTCCCCTGCTGTACGATTTTTCCATCATCTATAACCAGAATCTGGTCTGCGCCCCGCACGGTTTTCAATCTATGGGCAATCATGATGATGGTCTTATCCCGGGTCAGCTCCTCGATCGCTTTCTGCAGCCTGTCTTCATTTTCGGGATCGACGTTGGCGGTTGCCTCGTCGAGTATGATGATCGGCGCGTCCTTCAGCATAGCCCGCGCAATGGAAATCCTCTGCTTCTCCCCACCGGAAAGGGAGGCTCCGCCCTCTCCGATCACCGTATCATAACCGTCCGGAAGCGCCTCAATAAAGTCATGACAGCAGGCCTTTTTTGCCCCCGCCACTACCTCTGCATGGCTTGCACCCGGTTTTCCGAACTTGATATTGTTCTCAATGGTATCTGCAAACAGATAGACATTCTGGAACACCATACTGATCTGCTCCATCAGGGATTCCAATGTATAGTCCCTGACATCGTTTCCGCCTATTTTTATGCTGCCGCTGTCCACATCCCAGAAACGTGCCACCAGATTGCAGAGGGTGGTTTTTCCGGACCCCGAAGGCCCGATCACCGCTGTGGTGGTCTTATCCGGAAGCTTCACGCTGATGCCATGCAAAATTTCCCTGTTCTCGTAGGAAAAGTGCACATGATCAAATACAATGTCATGGCTTTTCGGAGACAGCGCCCTGCCTCTTTCGTCCATCTGCTCCATGTTTTCTGTTTCCAGAGTGCGATTGATGCTTGCCGATGACAGCCGCAGCATAGAAATACCCATACCGAACAGCCTGATCTGTCCGAATACCAGGAAAGACATCACAATACACATCAATGCCCTGGCAATGGGCATTGTGCCATTGATCCAGCAAAAAACAGATGCAAAAATCATGCAGATGCCCGCCGCCTGCAGGACAAGCTCCTGAAAAATTGTATAGGGCGTCATCAGATTTTCCATGTCCAGATTGCTCTTCCGGTTAAATTCCAGAGCCTCCTGCGCCTTTTTATCTCCCTTGTCGCCCAGGTTAAAGGATTTCACCACACCCATTCCCTGCACGTACTCCAGCACCGCCGCTGTCAGGGCTGTCTGTGACTTCTGTAAATTAGGAGCGATCGCCGCTGATTTCTTTTCCATAGCAGAAACAACCAGGAAATACGCAAAAATTCCTGCTGCCGCGATCAGACCGACCCTCCACTCGAAAAACAACATCATAGCCGTAAAGACAATCGTGCCAATGACACCGCCCATGATATTTACCAGCGTCATAGGAACGAGCGTTTCCACATTTCCGAGCACCGTGGTGCACACTCCCGTCACCTCGCCGAGGCTGTTGTCATTAAAGAATCCCATCGGTACCCCTTTCAGGAGATTGCCGATTTTAATCCGTTCGTTTGCGGCCATAAAATAGCCGGCATGGGTCTGCTGCATTTTGGAAATGCTGGCGGTGATCCCGTTTCCAATAATGCTCACCAGCATAAATCCCAGTGCGATCCACGCTGCTTTTGCTCCGCGCTGCCCCTCCGTCAGTGCTGCGATCACAAAATAAATGGCGCTGACCTCAAACATACGAAAAACCGCGTTTAAAAAGCTGACTGCCACAGATTTATTAATATTTGCCCGCTCTTTACCGGCAAACTTCCATATCTTTCTGAATGTTTCTATCATGCCATCTCACCGTCCTTTGCTCCGATATGCGCCTGCCACATGGATTCATACAGCGGGCAGTTCCTCCTTAACTCCTCATGCGTTCCCTCTGCTTCGATCCGCCCATCCTTTACTACAACGATTTTGTCCGCATCCCTGATGGTAGACAATCTGTGGGCAATAACAATGACGGTCTTCCCCCTTACCAGTTTCCCAATTGCTTTCTGAATAACCGCCTCATTTTCAGGATCTATGTAGGCTGTTGCCTCATCAAGTATGACAACAGGAGCATCCTTCAGCATTGCCCTGGCAATAGCGATGCGCTGGCGCTCTCCGCCGGAAAGGTGCGCGCCTCCGCTGCCCACCCTGGTGTCGTAGCCGTTCTCCAGTCCACGGATAAAGCTGTCGCAGCCTGCGGCTTTTGCGGCGGCTTCTACTTCCCTGTCTGCAGCGGAAGGCCTGCCCATGCGGATATTTTCCCGCACGCTCTCATCAAACAGGTAATTCTCCTGTGAAACAAATGCCACCTTGTCGTAGAGCTGTTTTAATGGGATTTCCTTTTCATCCACACCGCCGATAGACACGCTTCCGCTCTTCACATCCCAAAATCCTGCGATCAGCTTTGCAATGGTGGATTTTCCGGAACCGGAAGGGCCTACCAGCGCCGTCATGCTGCCGGCGGGAATAGACAGGCTGACATCTTTTAAAATCTCCTTGTCCTCGTGATAGCCAAAGGATACATGGGTAAGTGCAATATCCGTATTGGGAATGGAAACCTCCCGGTTTCCATGCTGCTGTTCCTCCGCACCCAGAAGCTCCTCCACCGCCTCTACGGTTGTTCCCACCTGCGCCAATGTATCTACAAAATTCATTGCCGCCATCAGAGGCCCTGCAATACCGAGCGATAAGATCACAGCCGTAATAAAAGTATCTGCCGAAAGACTTCCGTTTTGATAAAACAGCCAGCCGACAGGGAGAACAGTGACCAGTGTGGCAGGGACAACTGCATAGCCCATGGATGTGCCGAACAAACAGCTTTTCATCCAATGATAATAATACGAGGCGTTGGCCATTACCCTGTCGGAAAATTTGGCGTAGGACGATTTTCCCTGATTAAACGCCTTGATCACTTCAATACCCCCGATATATTCCACGATCGTTCCATTCATTTCCATCGTCGTCCTGACAGCACCCTCGTACTTTTTCTGATAGCTTCCCATGACCGACATCATAAACGCAAAACCGATCGGTATCGTCACAAGAGATAAAAGCGCCATACGCCAGTCCAGCACAAACAGATAGATCAGGATCAGAGCCGGCCCTGCGATATTGGCGGTCATTTCAGGGAAAAGGTGCGCCAGCGTCGTCTCCATGCCGTCTACCTGATCCACAATAATCTGCTTCATTTTACCGCTTTGCATGTCCATTACCGTTCCCAGCGGAAGCCTGGGCAGCTTTTCCAGAATCTTCTGCCGGATGGTCTTTAAGACGGAGAAAGTTGCTTTGTGAGACATGGACAGTGCCAGATTATAAAGCAGCGTACGGGCGGCATATCCGGCCATCCCGATCAAAAGCCATGGCAGATACACCCTTATTTCCTTTTCTCCCGCCAGCAGCTTTATGATAATCTGAGCTGCGCAAAAATATGGCAGCATCCCCAGCGCGACGCCGAGGAACGCGCTTGCGATTGCCCGCGTCAGCCTGCCATGCTCCTCTTTTCCCCAGCTCCAGATACGGAGCAGTGGACTTTGCTTTTGCATACATATTCCTCCTTTTTAAGGTTAGCATTTGCTAACCCTTTGTTTTATATTAAGACTGCCTGCCCGTCCCCGGAAAAGCAGCCTTAATGTTTCACCTTTAAAAAACATCGTTTCATAACTACGTTATGAAATATAGCACAGAATCATATGTCTGTCAAGATAAATCTGAAACAATTTTCATCCCCTTCCCCATCAATAGAAACGCCCATAAAAAACTCCCACTTTTGGGGTGGGAGTTTCACATTTCATCCTATTATTTTCAAGCTGCTTTTTCTGAAAACACTCGTACGTTATCCTTCTACTGCCACGATACGTCCCTGTCCGTACGGGTCTGCGTATTCCTCGCCGACCACGCCGCCAAGTCCTTCCGTGATATAGGTGATCAGCACCTGGTTGTCGAGCATGACATCCTCCAGAAGCAGCTCGCACTCCGTAAACATGTTGATGCCGTCGCCCGCATTTTTCAGCATATAATTGTGGGATGCCACAGTGTAGGTCTTATCCGGGTCAAGCGGCTCATCGCCTATCATGACGTTCTGCACGCGATAATCGCCAAGCATACCCTGGAACATGCCGTTTTCATCCAGCTTAACGGTGCTTTCCATGTCTGTATGGATCTCATAGGTCAGCCCGGATACCTGCAGGAACCCGCCGTTTTCCTCCGGCGTCACGCGCGCGCCCATTTCCAGCGCATCGAGGATCTGCTGTCCGGTCGCCTCCACCATGCAAAGCTCGTTTCCGAACGGA
>CAJKKX010000129.1 GCA_905200565.1 uncultured Lachnospiraceae bacterium | reverse complement strand
CATCCTGCCCTTCCTGTCACGAAAATACCCGCAATCCAGAGTACGAAAAGCAACGCTGCCAGACACAGCGGCCGTCTGCCCATTCGTCCCCTTCCTTTCTATGTTTCTATTCCTGTAACGCCGGATCAACGCCAACTCCCGGCGTTTTCTCCGGACTGTTCTGCTCCACGATATCCTCCTTCTTCTCAAATGGCTGGCTGATATCTATTTTGCCAAAAAGCTTTTCTTTCGAATCTCCATCAATCCTGAACTGCACCTGCTCCACGTCACAGTTCTCGCAAAGGGTATTCACGATCGCGTAAACTGCGGTTTCCGGCAAAACAGCCAGACCGGACGCTTTGCTATATGCGCTGTCCAGATTTACGATACAGAGCTTTTTCTCTACCGAAACATCCAGAATCTTTGCTTCTTTCGGGAACACCGCCTGCAAATTCTCATTTTCTGTTCCCCGCATCAGCTCCTCCAATACCAGACGTTCCAATAACTGATTGCTGGAATAGTGAATGCTTCTCGTCTCTTTTCCCAGCTTCTTTCCGCTTTTATCTGCAAAATACAAAGTGAGTGCGGCATACTGATAAGAATTGATTCCCTCTCCCTTTGTATCAATAAAAGTATCGTCGCTCATAACTCCGATGGGGTTTCCCTGACCGTCCGTCAGCTCCTGTCCGTTCACCGTAAATTCTACCGTATGGACTTCGGGAATCTGTACCAGTGTTTTCACAACTGCCGCGCGGCAGAAAACTTCCGTAATATGATCCATTTCACTGTAAGTACCGTTAAAATCAACTTTCAGATTCTTCTCCGTGTGCACATAGGACGTAATACCAATGCCGTCAGGAATTGCTTTTTTGTGTCCCGGCTGAACAGGCGCTTCGTTCAGTTTTCCGATCATTTCCTGTATCAGCGCATCACCGCCTTCTGCCTGCGGCATACAGCTTTCCGTTTCCAAAGCGTTTCCTTCCTGATTCACACAGTAGATCTGATAGCCCGCTTCCTCCTGCTGCTCTTTGCTGCATCCGCCAAGCGTCAATACCAGGAGCAAAAACACGAAAAACATCTGTATTTTCTTCATTCGTATTCTCCTCTCTATTCCACGTAAGCCAGAGGAATCCGCACGGTAAACGTGGTTCCCTCTCCTTCTTTGCTGTAAACACGAATTGCTCCACGGTGCATCACGATTGCATTTCTGGTAATCGCCAGACCCAGACCCGTTCCTCCGATTTCTCTGGAGTGGGATTTATCTACCCGGTAGAATCTTTCAAAAATATGCTCCTGCGCTTCCTCCGGGATTCCGATGCCGGAATCTTCTACTTTTACGTAAAAATATTTATGATCTGCATTCAGGGAAATATGTACCCAGCCTTCCTCTCTGTTATATTTAATCGCATTTTCTACAAGGTTTGAAAGCGCCAGCGTCAGCTTCGTTTCGTCGACTTCCGCCCGCACCGGCTTAAAACTCTCCAGCACAAGGTCAATGTCACGCTTTGCCGCAATCGGCCGCAGACGCTTTAAAATCAGCTCCAGCAAATCATTGATACTTGTTTCCTGAATATTGACATCCGCCGCCTTCCTGTCCATTTTTACCAGTGAAAGCAGGTCGTTGATGATCTTATTTTCACGTTCAATCTCCTCCGCAATATCTCCCATAAATTCCTTATACAGTTCGACCGGAACGTCTTGCTGCGCAAGCAGCGAATCCGCCAGTACTTTCATAGAAGTGATCGGCGTCTTTAACTCGTGCGAGACATTCGATACAAACTCCTGTCTCGAATCGTCGAGTGACTTCATCCTTTTCAGCATTCGATTATATGCTTCTGATAAAAGCTCTGTTTCCGTATAATCCAGAATGGAAAGATCTTCTTCCAAAAATCCTCCCGTAATCTCCTCCAGTGACTGCGTGACCTTGTCAAAGGGCTTCACCAGCATCCGGGAGGTATAAAAAGCAATACCAAAAATCAGAAGAAGCATTCCCGCCTGCGAAAGAAATACCTGACGCCCCAACGCCTCCCTGCTGTCCTGAATGTCCTCGGTGGGCATACTTACGATCATCATACCCTTCATTTCCTGTGTAACAGGATTCTTTACAGGAACCGTCATTTCAATAAAGCGTCCGCTCTCATTGTAATTGAGCGTATCCTGACCCTGAAAGCATTTCACGACCTCTTCCGAAATAATCGTTTTGTTTTCATCCAGGCCAAAAGTATCCTTCACGATGATAAACGCATTGTTTACGATCACGATCCGGCCATTGTAAAGATTCGCAAGCTGATTCAGCTCATTTTCAATGCCCTCCGACCCTTTCTTCTCAATATAATCCGTATCCGCCAGTTGTCCCGCAATATTCACACACTGCGCCTGCACCAGATTCCCTCTCTGGCGGATGGACTGCTCCTCAAAATTTCTCAAAATCCCATTTTTCAATACAAAAACAGGAATCATCCCCACCAGAAGGACAATGATAAAAATGCGGAAGCGCAGACTTTTTACATATTTTTTCAAAAAATCATTTTTTAAGAATTTTCTCACTTCCCATTAACCCCTAGTACTGAAAATAATAGCCTACGCCCCATTTTGTGTGTACATACTTAGGCTCGCTCGGATTTTCTTCAATTTTTTCTCTGAGTCTGCGGATATGCACGTCCACAGTTCTCACATCCCCCAGATACTCATATCCCCACACGATATTCAGAAGGTTTTCCCTGCTGTACACTTTCTGCGGATTCTGCACCAGAAGCTCCAGAACGTCAAATTCCTTTGCTGTCAGATTGATTTCTTTTCCGTCTACATTGACACGTCTGCTCTCACAGTCCAGCATCAGATTTCCTGCCTGTAACACCTGGCTCTTACTCTGCGCATTTCCTTTCGGCGTGGTCCTTCTCATAATGGCTTTAATCCTCGCCTTCACTTCAAGGATATTGAAGGGTTTGGTAATATAATCATCCGCTCCGTACTCCAGACCCAGAATTTTGTCCATGTCATCTCCCTTTGCCGTCAGCATTACCACCGGAACATTAGAAAACTCACGAATCTGCTGGCATACCTCAAAGCCTGTAACTTTTGGAAGCATTACATCCAGAAGCACAATGTCGTACTCCCTGGCTCTTACCAGCTCCAATGCCTCCTCGCCGTCATAAGCGCAGTCTACCTCCATGCCATCCTGTTCCAGACTGAAACGGATTCCCTTTACAATCAACTTCTCATCATCAACAACCAAAACCTTCTTTGCCATCTTCTATTCTCCTTATATCACTATTTTATCCTTTATCCTCTGAAAGACGGCGTCTCCGATTCCGCTGACATTCTTAATCTCTTCGATGTCCTGAAATCCGCCCGCGGATTCACGGTACTCAATAATC
This sequence comes from uncultured Lachnospiraceae bacterium, assembly GCA_905200565.1. The sequence continues at coordinate 3,457 of CAJKKX010000129.1, read as the reverse complement.
CCGGCCGCCCTGGTCTCTCCAATGCCCGGAAGGGTCGTCAATTCATCTGCCGCCGCCTGATTAATATTTACTTTTCCACTTTCTCTGGCCTCCGTTCCTTCTCCCGTGCCTGCCGCAATCACACCTGCGGCTTCTTCCCGGTTTGGAACGAAAATCTGCTGCCCATCCTCCAGAAGCGCCGCCTGGTTCACGGCATAGTCCGCCGCTTCCCCGGTCATTCCTCCCGCCTTTTCAATCGCCTCAAAGACCCTGGCTCCCGAAGAAACCTCCACAACTCCCGGCCGCTTTACAGCGCCGCAGATATACACATAGATCATCGCTTTTGTCTCCGCATAGTTCCGGGTTTTTGGCTCCGTTTCGGCTTTTCCGTAAGTTTCCTCTGGAATTTTCTCCGTGCTTTCGTCAAAAATCTGTACCTCTGCCGTCTTTTCACACCCGGAAGCACAAAAAAGCATCAAAACCAGGCCGATCAGTGCAAAATAATTCTTTCTTTTCATTCTGTATTTTCCTCTTTTCTCCTCACAGGCGAAAAGTCCCCTTATACAGTCACTTCTTATTTTAGCTGATATATTCTATAATTACAATAGATTTTTTATTTTTCCGACACATTTCCGTAACACTTTTCCACGGATTCCGTGTGAAATTCCAAGAAAAAATGCCGCCGGAACTTCGACAGCATTTCGACGTCTTATGACTTCCTTTACCATTTAAAAAGAACGATTCCTGCAATCGCCAGCAGCATCCCTCCTACTTTTCTCCATTCGAGAGGCTGTTTATCCACGCCGAACAGTCCAAACAGCTCAATGGCATACGCCACAACTAACTGCGTGATTACAATCAGCATCGCCGCCCTGGCCGGCCCCAGACTTCCCATGCTTTTGATTACCGTCACAGTGATAAATGCTCCCAGCACGCCGCCAAGAAGCGTATATTTGTTCGGCACTTCCAAAATGCTGGAAAAGCTGTGTCTGTCCGCAAAAAACCAGATGACCAGACATACCGCCAGCGCCGAAAACTGTACAAAGCTTGTGGATACCCAGAGACTTGTATTCTTCGTTACCTGCGTATTAAAAACGCCCTGTACGCTCATCAGTGCGCCGGATAACATCGCAATTAAAATTCCTGTCATAAAAAAAGCTCCCTTTGCATTTTTTCTTTAGTATCTGCAAAGGGAGCTTTTTTATGCCAGACTGCGCTCCAGCTTTTCTATCATTTCATCAATATGCTCTTTTTCTATCACAAGAGGCGGAACCAGCCTTAATACATCACTGCCTGCTGAAATAACAATCAGGCCGTTTTCCAGACTTTTATTTACCACCTCGCCTACCGTTTTTCCAGTAATGACAAGCCCCTGCATAAAACCTTTTCCCCGCCTTGCACACAGGCAGTCATATTTCTCGACCAGGCCATCCAGCTTTTCCTCCAGATATGGCGTAAGCTTCTTCACATGTCCCGCAATATCCTCCCGCTCAAAAATATCAAGCACTTCCGACACAGCCTGACATGCCAGCGGATTTCCGCCGTAGGTCGTTCCATGATCTCCCGGAACAAGGGATTTCTTTGCCGTCTTTTCATTCAGCACAAAAGCCCCCACTGGAATACCGCATCCGAGCGCTTTTGCGCAGGTCATAATATCCGGCCTGACGCCATATTCCTGCCAGGCGAACATCGTTCCTGTTCTTCCCATGCCGCACTGAATCTCATCCAGAATCAGCAGAATATCCCGCTCTTCGCAGATGGCTTTCACGCCCTCCAGAAAGGCTTTTTCCGCCGGATAGATACCGCCTTCTCCCTGTAACGTTTCTAAAATAATGGCGCAGGTCTTTTCATTTACCTGTCCTTTTACACTCTCCAGATCATTAAAATCTGCAAATTTTACGCCTCCCATCAGTGGCTTAAACGCTTCCTGATAATGTGGATTTCCGGTAACGGAAAGAGCTCCCACGCTTCTGCCGTGAAAAGAATGGTTCATGGCAATGATTTCATGATCCGTACGCCCGTCTTTTAAATACGCATATTTCCGCGCCGCTTTGATGGCTCCTTCGATCGCTTCCGTTCCGCTGTTCGTAAAAAACGCCTTTGCCATACCGCTCGCCCGCACCAGCTTTTCGGCCGCCCCGGCCATCGGCACATTATAAAACAGATTCGAGGTATGAATCAACCGGTCAATCTGCTCTTTCAGCGCTTCATCATAACCGGGATAATGATAGCCCAGTCCGAAAACGGCTATTCCTGCCGCAAAGTCCAGATATTTTTTTCCATCCGTGTCATAGAGATACACGCCCTCGCCCTTTTCAAGTACGATCGGGAAACGATTGTAAGTGTGGAGCACATACGCTTCCGACCTCTGCATAATGTCAGTTGTTCTGTTCATAATAGCGCTCCTCCTCATCTCCAATGATCGCAGTTCCAACGCCGCGGTTTGTAAAGAACTCCAAAAGCAGGCAGTGTTCAATCCGTCCGTCCAGAATATGTACTCTGGAAACCCCCGCTTTAATCGCATCCACACAGTTCTGAATTTTAGGCAGCATACCGCCTCCTACATTTCCGCTTTCCATGAGTTCTTCCGCTTCACCAACACTCAGCTCTGAAATCAGACTCGATTTATCCAGTGGATCACGGTAAACACCCTCGATGTCTGTCAGAAATACCAGCTTTTCCGCCCCAACGGCTGTAGCGATGGCACAGGCGGCGTCATCTGCATTGATGTTATAGGAATGATATTTGTCATCTGAACCTATCGGACAGATGACCGGAACAAAATCATGATCCAGAAGTGTATTTAACAGCTCCGTATTGACCTCCTTAACCTCACCCACATAACCGATGTCCTTCCCACCGGACAGTTTTTTGTCCACACGCAGCACAGAACCGTCTTTTCCACAGATTCCTACCGCATGTACCCCCAGCTTTTCCATCATGGACGCCAGTCCCTTGTTAATCTTATTTAAAACCATCTCTGCCACTTCCATCGTCGGCTTGTCTGTCACGCGCAGTCCATTGACAAAATTTGTCTCAATCCCCAGCTTTTTCGTCCACTTCGTAATTTCTTTTCCGCCTCCGTGCACAATGATCGGGCGGAATCCTACCAGCTTCAAAAGCGCTACGTCACGAATCACATTCTTCTTTAATTCATGATCTACCATTGCGCTTCCGCCGTATTTTACCACGATGGTCTTTCCCTGAAATCTCTGTATATAAGGCAGCGCCTCAATTAAGACATTGGCTTTTTGCAGCCAGTTTTCCATTGTATCCATTTTCTGATCTCCTCCTGAAAATATCGTCCTTCCCCACATGGAATCAAGAACGGTAATCTGCATTAATGCTCACGTATTCATGGGTCAGGTCACATCCCCAGGCTGTTGCCGAAGCATCGCCCATCTTCACATCCGCAATCGCTGTCACCGCTTTTTCGGAAAGAATCTTTGTCGCTTCCTCCTCGCTGTAGCCTGTGGAG
>CAJKKX010000128.1 GCA_905200565.1 uncultured Lachnospiraceae bacterium | reverse complement strand
CCGGAGGGAGCGGCAGGCGACGCGCAGCATCTGACCGGATATTTTGTACTGTTTATTGTGAGCGCGCTGTTTAACGGCTTTAACGTGCGTGACGACGGGTTTGGAATCTTTAAGGGTCTCGATGAGAACACCGGATTTTTGAAAGTGTTCTTTGCGATCCTTGCGGTGCAGTTTGCAATCGTGAATGCGGCGCTGATTCCGCTTGCGCCGTTCCAGTGGATCGGCAACATGTTTAGCTGCGTGCCTTTTGGCATTCAGGGATGGATTGCGGTCCTTCTGCTGGCTGTGACCATGATTCCGGTGGATATGATAAGGAAATTGGTAGTTGGAGAGAAAGGCTGATTTTTATCGTTGATTCATGGGGCTGCTTTTGCAGCCCCGTTTTTTTCGGGAGATTTTTATGATTATATTTTTTTCAGATCTGGATAATACCATGATATTTTCTTATCGGCATGAGATAGGAAAGGATAAGCGCTGTGTGGAAATCTATCAGGGAAGAGAGATTTCATTTGTCACGGAAAAGACATACGGGCTGCTGAAAAAGCTGAAAGAGAAAGCGCTCTTTGTGCCGGTTACGACCCGGACGGTGGAGCAGTACCGGAGGATTGACCTGGGCGTAGGGACGCTTCCTTATGCGCTGGTATGCAATGGGGGCGTACTTCTGGCGAACGGGCAGGAGGATGAAAGCTGGTATCTGGAATCCCGGAGGATGGTGGAGGACTGTCAGGACGAACTGAGAACGGCGGCCCGGATTCTGGAAGAGGATGAAAACCGGAGCCTGGAGGTCCGGGATATCCGGGATCTCTTTCTTTTTACAAAAAGTAAATGTCCGGAAGAATCTGCACAAAGGCTGAAGAAACGACTGGATATGAGCCGGATGGAAGTATTCTGCAACGGGGTCAAAGTCTATGCGCTGCCGAAAAAGCTGAATAAAGGAATGGCCATCAAAAGGCTTGCCGGGAGAGCCGGCGCTGGAAAGATTATCGCCGCCGGAGACAGTGCGTTTGATCTGCCCATGCTGGCGGCGGCGGATATCGGAATAGCGCCAGGGGAGCTTGCAAAGGCGTACAGGCTAAAAGACCATGTCGTCCGCATCAATCCGGCGGCTGTTTTTTCCGATGAGATTTTGGAGTTTTTGATGGGAGTTACGGGTTGAGCATTACGGAAGAATAAAACATGCCGTCCTTCCACTCAAACCGCGCGTCGCCATGGTAGCGTTCCGCGATGACGCGGATAGATTCTGTGCCGGTTCCTCTACCGGGATGTTTGCTTGAGAGCAGGACGCCGTGTTGATCTGTGGGAGGGGTAAGACTGGTATTGTCCACGGTAATGCTGAGGAGCTTTTGATTCATCTTTCGGGCGCATACCCGTATTTTGGCCTGCCCCGGAAAAGATGCGGAGCAGGCGTCCAGGGCATTTTCCAGAAGATTTCCAAGAAGGATGCACAGCTCCGGCTCAGGAATGACGGGTTCTGTTCCCATATGGAAAAGGATTTCCATATCGATTCCGGCGTCTGACGCTTTGTGGGCGTAAAAACCAAGAACCGCGTCTACAGCCGGGTTGCCGGACCAGGAACGGGGGACGAGGGCAGGCAGGCTTTCGTCCAGATTTTTCACGTATTCCGACAGGGAATCAAAATCCCGGCTGGCGACGCACCCCTGGATGACCCGCAGATGCTGGCGCAGATCGTGCCTTGCCCGTCTGGTTTCTTCGATACGTGACAAAAGAAGTCCGTACTGGTCGGCCTGCATTCTGGTGAGCTGCTCCAGATGCCGGATTCTTTCTTCCGTTTCCAATTGCTGGCGGAACTGATTTACCGTCTGTGTAATGTAATAATAAATCAGGAACATGCACAAAAGGAGCACCAGACGGGAAAGAGGAAACAGGAAATTCATGCTTTTGTCAAGAGAGGAAAATGTGTAGGCAAACACCAGGATACTGGTAAAAAACGGTAGAAGCCAGATTCGTTTCCAGAGATTTGGCGCATGAATTTCAAAAACACTTCTCGCAGTCCGGCAGAAGTATTTCAGCATGAAAGGCAGGGAGAGGAAGGTCAGCGCCAGACAGAGAAATAAAAACCGCCAGGAAAGAAAAGTGTCGGAAGAGCCGGAGAAAAGCTGCTCCAGATAAGCGGCGCATCCTCTTACCACCATCATATAATCCATCGTAAACACATATAAGAATAAGATTTTTCCCCATTCAATATTAACGGAGAGGAAAAAAGGAATTCCATAAATGGGGAGGGCTACGATGCGGCAATAGTTCAGAGGTACGCCTGCGTACAGAAGCAGGCTATACAGGGAGATATAAGCAAGGTGCGTCCCGGTCAGCAGAAGCGCCATCCAGGAATTGGAAAGGCGTTTGTATGACCAGAAAGGCACGTAAGCAAACAGATGAAACGGAAGGGTAATCAGGCACTCGGAAAAAGCGGCCTGCCCCAATGCAGAAATAGAAATCATGGGTGAATCATACCTCCTCTTGTTACGGCGTAGGAAAATTGTAAAAACTGTTCCCGCACTTCCCGGTATTTCAGCCGGCTGATCGGGATGGTCTGGCCGGAATCGAGGAGAAAGCCGTCGCTAAGAAGCCGGGAAACAGACTCCAGGTTTACCAGGATTCCCCGGTAACAGTCGCAGAAGTAAGGATAGGCCAGCAGAGCTTCGGCGAGTTTTTTCTGGCTTACCGTTATGGTAAGCTCTGTGCCATCCTTTTGGTGTACCAGAATTTTGCGGTTGATACATTCCGTGTAGGAAATGGAATGAAGGAACAGCCGCACGCTGCCATTTTTGACAGGAACCAAAAGGGACTGGCTGTTTTCAAGCAGGGAAGCGCTGCACCGCATAAGGGCCTGGCACAGTTTTTCATAGGGATAAGGTTTGACCAGATAGTAAGAAGAGTCTACCTCATAGCTGTCTACGGCAAATTCGATCGTGCTGGTGATGAAAATCAGCCGGCAGTCCTGGTCTAACGTCCGGATGTGTCTGGCCGTATCCATGCCCGTGATCCCGTTCATGTAAATATCAAGAAAAATAATATCGTACAGTCCTTTCTGGAATTTTTCAAGAAAGGCTTCTCCGCTGTCAAAAAGCGCAGGGGGAGGAACCAGGGCAATCCTGTTTTCCTGCGCCCACCGGGTGATATCGCATTCTAAAGCTTTCAGATCATCCGTCAGGTCATCCACGATGGCAATCCTCATTTTGGCGTCTCCTTCCTCGCGTGCTTTCACTACGCACATTGTACCATAGTATGATGCAAAAAAGAGAACATTTCATGCAGGTTTTCCTGCATCTCGTGCAGAACGCCTTGACAGGCGCATGGAATGTGTTATTTTATTTTTAAGTCAGTTTTTCAGTTTATGTGAAAGACTGGCTTTTTATTTTTTGTTTAAGAAGGAGGGGGGGACAGGAGATGCGGATTGCGCTTTATGATGAGAACAAAACAGAATCCGAAAAGCTGAACCGTTATCTGGAGCAATGCGGAAGAGAAATGATGCGGATTGTAAATGTGACGGTTTTTGGAGAGTATGAGGATTTTTGCAGGGCGGTAACGGGATCAGGCGGGCAGTTTGAGCTTCTGGTGATGGCTCAGAACGGCACTTTTAGCCTGGAAATCATAGAGATGGCGAGGGCGAACATACCGGACATTGGAATTTTATGGTTTTCTGATCTGGATTTCTCTATTCGTTCCTATGCTTATGGAGTGTTGTGGTTTGGAAGGAAGCCTGTGCAGATGGAGGATATGAGGAAGGCGTTTCGGAGGATGGAAGAGTCACAGAAGCGCAGGTATCAGTAAATTCGCTTGATTGCAAAGGCAATTTTCTATAGATGTTTCAATATTCAATCAGGGAGGAAAATATGAACAGGAAGAAAATTAAGAAGATGGGGAGCAGGATCATAGCGTTTCAGGTGGCGGCCGTACTGCTGGTTACCACAGCGTTTGTCGGCATTCCCGCAAAGAAGGCGAAGGCCGCCGAGGAGAAAATCCAGATGGATGAGAGCGCATACAATGCCATCGGGTTTGACACGAGCGCCGAGGATGCCGAGGAAAGCTACTTAGGACCGGGAAACACGGTGCTGTACCCGCAGAATGAATTGTATTTTGATTTTAACGGAAGCAGTAACTATGGTTATGTGATGCGCGATAATCTGGACCTGTATCAGACCATAGGGGATAATTTAAGCAAGGCAGGAGCCTATGAAAGATACGGGCAGTACAAGAATGGCGACTGGGCGAAGCTGGAGGGCAAATATGGTTATACGCAGGGGTCTTTGGGCGGACAGGAGCTGAACAAGAGCCTGTACAGCAATAATAAACACAAAAGCCGCGCCTATGCGACGTCCACGGCCTTTAAAAGCGCCAGTGGAAAAGATGACAGAGTCGCACAGCTCTATGTTACGGCGGGCAGGAACCGGAGTGAGTATCAGGTATGTCTGGAGATTTTAAAGTTTAAATCTTCTTATCAGCCCGTATGTGCCAGCACAGTAACCCTCGGCAGTCCGGCGGCGCTGGATCAGAAGGGCGGCTGGTACAATGAGCAGTTTGATGCGCTCTTTGAAGTCACGGCGGGGGATTACAACGGAGATGGAGTGGATGAAGTAGCCGTCTATTATGCGGATAATACCGTGAAGGTTTATAAAACCGCCAATGACCGGCTGGCGCTCTGGAAAACCATCGGCATATCGGAGCTCCAGGCGCAGACGGGAAAGACGATAGAAGCCGACTCCGAAAAGAATAATGGAAAACCGATGGCGGCGGTGGTAAGCCTGGCGTCCGGAGATTTGCAGAAGGATTATACGGAAGATCTGATTATCGGTGTTTCCATGCCGGAGGTATCCGGCGTAAACAAGAATAACCGTGTGTTTCTCTATGGTTATCATACGGAGAGCAGGCAGTTGGTAAAAGATAAGACCATTGATCTGAATGAGATAGCGGACGGGAGTGACAAGATTCCTATGCTGGCGGTGAATGTGGCTGCCGGGGATCTGACCGGAAACGGAAGGCAGGAGCTTGTCATCGGCGGACGAGTGGGACAGAAGATCGGCGTCATTCATGTGGAATATGATTTTGGCATGCAGCAGTATGAGGCCACCTCCGCGCAGTTGATGGAAGAGGTGGACGGCAATCTGCGTGACAGAACGGTTCTGGGCCCCGGATACCGCGCGCCGATCGGGCTTTCTATCTGTAATTTCGGAAAGGTGGGAGAATCCTGTGAGCGGCTGTTCCTTTTTGACAGGCTTTATTCGTATGCGGACAGTCTGTTTACTGCAGAGGATCAGAAGCTTTACTATGCGCTCAATCAGAGAAATAACGCGAATGAAAAAGCGGATAAGGACGCCGTGTGGATTTCAAAAGTGCTTTCCGGTAATTTCACCGGGAATCCGGACAGCTCCGAACAGCTTGCAGCCCTTGTAGGGGTAAAGGAGAAAAATCAGGACAAATACTGGTATCAGATTTGTTTTATTTCTTATAAAAATAACCAGTGGTACACATCCTGGGAAGGAATCATCAATCAGGCCACGTCATATCTGAACCGCTCCGACGTCGCCAGGGCGTCTGCGTATGTGGCTCTCAGTATGCCTGACGTGGATGATGACTCCATGCTGCTGAAATACCTGGGCACGGAGACGTTTTACACGAAGCCGGAAGTGCAGGCAGTCTTGCAGTCAGCGCCTTATTTTCAGGATGTGGCGGATACTTATGACAATTACCTGAATGAAGGTTCCACAGCTTATGGAGTCAGCAAAGGCTCCGGCAACAGCGTGACGGCAGGCTTTGAGCTGTCCCTGGGAATCTACACGGCGGGAGGAATTTCCCTTTTTGGAGAAGGGGAAATCGAAATGGGCGTCTCGGCCTCCACCAATTATGAGCATCAGACGAGTTGGGAAACGAGTACGTCTGTGGAGTATGCGGTGGGCCAGGGCGACGATTATGTTGTCATGTTTACGATACCCTATCACCGGTACTGGTATGAATACGAGGAAAAAGACGGAAGCAGGCAGAAGATGACCATTGAGGAGCCGCTGACGCCGTCGACGGTGGTGGTGCCGGTTGACGTATACGACGCCATGGCAGAAACCTATCAGGGTCTGGAACCCATCGGGGGAAATCTTTTGAATTCCGTTCCGGGTGAGCCGTCTACTTATACAAGAACCTTCCAGGGGGAAGGATGCACGCGGATTGGAGATGTGCAGAGACTGGCCAATGCCGGGGCAAACAGCAGCTCGAATGTAACGGTAAGCCGGGAGGCAAACGTTACAAAAGAAGACAGCGTAAGCTTTGCCGTGGAAGAAGATCTGAAGGTTGGCGGCGGAGTCGGATTATTTGGCACAGGCTCAACGACAGGAATCACCCAGTCGTTCTCAGTTTCCGCGGGATATGTACATAGTAAGATGAATGGCGTCTCTTATGCAGGAACTGTGGATAACCTTCCGGCCGGAGTGTCCGGTTATGGGTTTAACTGGCAGTTTGGGGCGAGGGAGGCGAGGCTGAATGACGAGACGGTCGTCGTGATCGGATATCAGACGTCGAATGTGCAGGAGCCTCCGAAAGTGCCAAAGAATCTGACGATTACAGAAATTGGCAGCAGGGAGATGGTTCTGGAATGGGATGTGTCGGCAGGCGCGGCGGTCTATGAGCTGATGCTGATTACCAACAATGGAATGGAGCTTCCCCAGGCGTCTATTCCAAGTACGCAGGCAGATGAGAATGGAATTATGAGGTATCAGGTGTCGAATCTGACGCCAAATATGCAGTATTCCTATACGGTTACAGCGATAGACGGCGCAGGCGTACAGAGTCTGCCCCGAGCCAGGGGC
>CAJKKX010000127.1 GCA_905200565.1 uncultured Lachnospiraceae bacterium | reverse complement strand
AACTGTTCAGTACCTTCACAGTTCCGATGCAAAAATCCATGAAAATCGTCTTCGATGATGGGATTTTTCCACTCTTGAATCATGTTTTTACGGTTTCAGCAGCAAGTGCTTCGGCCTGTTCTGAATAGTTGCGTCTGAAATTTCTGTATCTCAAATTTTCATATCAGAGGTCATAAACTTCATGTCCACTCATATATTGTGTAAAGGAGTTACCGTGCGGTATCTTCTCAGGGCAGAATGTGTTGATAGAAACCCGGAAGAAAAAAGGGGGGGAGGACGTGAAGGGAAGGGACGAGTTCATAAAGATTTTCTCAATGAATATCCGCAGGATACTGGAACAGGTAAATATAGACACGGCACGGATGCAGGAAATCCGGCTTCGCGCGGGACGCCCGCTTTTGATAACCCTGGACGGGCAGGAATTTTTTGTCACGGAAACAGGAGCGCTTACGACAGATGTAAAAAGCGGATGGAGAGTGTCAAAGGAAGAGATTTCGGAGACGATGGAGTATATTTCCAATTACTCCATGTACGCATATGAAGAAGAACTGCGGCAGGGATTTCTGACGATTGGAGGCGGGCACCGCATTGGAATTGCGGGAAAGGCGGTCATGGATGGAGGAAGGATACGGAGTATCCGGAATATTTCTTTTCTGAATGTCCGGGTCGCCCATGAGGTACCGGGATGTGCGGACGCAGTTCTGCCGCATATGATTCAGGACGGCGAGGTCTGCCATACTTTGATTATTTCTCCGCCGGGATGCGGAAAGACCACGCTGCTGCGTGATCTGATTCGTCAGATTTCAAATGGAGGAACCTGGTGCAGAGGCCGTACCGTTGGCGTTGTGGACGAGCGTTCAGAGATCGGGGGAGCTTATCTGGGGGTTCCGCAGAATGATCTGGGCATCCGGACCGATCTGCTGGACTGCTGTCCGAAAGCGGAGGGGATGATGCTTCTGATCCGTTCTATGGCGCCGAAGGTACTTGCGGTGGATGAGATAGGAAGCGAAGCGGATATCTATGCGATCGAGTCCGCCGTAAACTGCGGATGCCGCATTTTGGCGACGGTACATGGAAATGGCATCGAGGATATCCGGAGAAAGCCCATATTGTGCCGGATGGTGGAGGAGCGGGTATTTGAACGTTATATAACGCTGCACAATCTGGGAGGGATCGGTACGGTAAAACAGATATTAGGACGGGATGGGGAGAACCTGTATGTTTAAAATCATGGGTCTGGGACTGGTGATCTGCGGATGTACGGCAATGGGCGTGGCAGCGGGCAATGAGATGGAACGGCGCATCCGGGATTTGGAGGAGCTGATCAGGATTTTGGAGCTTCTAGAGGGAGAAATCGGCTATGCCAACGCGGTTCTGGCAGAGAGCTTCTGTCGTGTGGCGAAGCGTGTGCGAAAGCCCTTTTCGCTTTTTCTGGAACATATGGCGGAGCATATGGAAAGGCTGGAAGGTGACACACTGCCACGAATCTTTGCGCACCATGTGCAAAAAGACCTGCGTCAGACTGCACTTTGTCCGGAGGACAGGGAGGCGCTGATCGGTTTTGGGGAACAGCTTGGTTATCCGGATGTAAAGATGCAGCTTGCGGCGATCGCACACTATAAGAGCCAGCTTACAAAAGCCTGTGCGCAGGCGCAGGAACACTACCGGAAGAATTCAAAGATGTATCGGTATCTGGGGTTGATGGGAGGTTTGTTCCTGGCAGTTATTTTCTTTTAATACGAATGGAAGAGGAGATGAACATGAGTGTAAATCTGATTTTCAAAATAGCGGCGGTAGGAATTCTGGTTTCCGTGCTGAATCAGGTATTGAAACAGAGCGGCCGGGAAGAAACGGCCTTTTTGACAGGGCTTGCGGGGCTTTTGGTGGTTCTTTTCTGGGTGCTTCCCTATATAAATCAACTGTTTGAGAGTATTAAAAATCTGTTTTCCCTGTAGGAGGAATGGTATGCTGAAAATCGCCATGCTTGGAATTGCCGGAATCCTGACCGCATTGTTTTTAAAGGAGGTAAGGCCATCTTATACCGTGTTCATCAGTATGGCGACCTGCCTGCTGATTTTCTTTTATGCAGTCAGCCGGCTGTCGTATCTGGCGGACATGCTGGTAAATCTGAAAAGCTATGTGGCGATACAGGATTCCTATCTGACATCACTTTTGAAAATTGTGGGAATTACCTATATTGCCGACTTTTCAGCAAATCTGTGCAGAGACGCCGGATATTCGGCCATTGCGGGACAGATCGAGTTTTTTGGGAAAATATCAATCCTGACCATCAGCGCACCGGTAGTTCTTGCGCTTTTGGACACCATAAGCGGATTTCTGGTATGAGGTGCCGATGAAAAAAACAGGGTTATTTCTGATATTGCTGCTTTTTCTGGGCGGACTGTGGGAGTTAAGGGCGCAGGCTTCAGACACGGGCCTTACAGACGAATTTCTGGATGAGCTGAATCTGGAGGAGATCGACGATGCGTTTGGGGACATGCAGGGCGGGGAGGAATTTCATTTCACAGATGCGGTAAAGAAACTGATTCAGGGGGAAATTCCGTGGACTCTGGAAAATTTGAAAGGCATTTTGAAGGATACATTGTTTTCACAAATGCAGGAGAACCGAAAGCTGGCGGTGCGTATCCTGCTCCTGCTCACGGTGGCTGCGGTGTTTGCGAATTTTATCAACGCATTTGAAAAGAGCCAGGCGGCAGATATCAGTTTCTATATTATGTATCTCTGCCTGTTTACGCTTTTAATGCAGACTTTCCGGACGATGGAACAGATGACGATGAACACACTGAATCATGTCATTACGTTTATGAAGCTTCTGATGCCGTCTTACTTTCTGGCGTCGGTATTCGCCTCCGGTTCCGTGACGGGAGCGGGGTTTTATGAACTGACGCTTGGTATGATTCTGCTGATTCAGTGGGTTTTAAAGTATGCGGTCATGCCTGCGGTCAATCTGTATGTGTTGTTTGGGATGGTCAACCATCTCACGAAAGAGGATTATCTGTCGAAACTGGCAGAGCTGCTCAGAACCTTTATCGACTGGACCTTAAAAACGCTTGTGGCTCTGGCGCTGGGATTCCAGACCGTACAGAATATCATTCTTCCGGCGGTGGATTCCCTGAAAACCTCCGTGATCACGAAAACAGCGGGGGCGGTGCCGGGGCTTGGAAATGTTTTTAATGGGGTAACAGAGGTGGTGCTTGGCTCTGCGGTGCTGATTAAAAATGCCGTGGGGGTGGCGGGGCTGATCTGCCTGATTCTTCTCTGCCTGGCGCCCTTTTTAAAACTGGGATTCGGCGCATTGTTCTATAAGCTTTTGGCGGCGGTGGCTCAGCCGGTGTCGGACAGGCGCATGATCGAGTGCATTGGCAGCGTGGGGGAGGGAGCGGGACTCCTGATGCGGGTACTGCTCATGATTGGCGTTCTGTTTTTTCTGTCAGTCGCCATGACGACGGCTTCCATTGCCGGAGGATAGGAGGGTATCTGTGGGAGGATTTTATAGCTGGATTCGAAATATTGTCTGCTTTCTGTGCATCTTTAACATTCTGCTTCAGATTCTGCCGGCAGAGAGCTTTAAAAAGTACGTGCGTTTTTTCGGAGGATTGATTCTGATCATTATGGTGATGGAGCCGTTGGCGGACGTCACGCATTTAACGGAGAATTTCGAGCGGGCGTGGCGTCTGGAGAGCCTGCGGGAGCAGGCGGACGGCATCCGGATTACGGGCGAGGGAATGGAGGAGCTGCGTTCGGAAAAAATCAGGGAGGCATATCAGGCGGAGGTGAAAAGACAGGTGGAGGAGGTGGTGCGGGCGTACGGCATGAAGCCGGAAAAGACAAAGCTGGAATTTACACAGGAAGAGGAGGGAGCCGCCTGTATCTCAGGCGTAGAGCTGAGAGTTTCCGGAGAGGCGGTCTCCGACGCCGGAATTTCGGAAATAAAAAAAGAGCTTCGGGAAGTCTATCATATTTCGGAGGGACATATAAATATCAGTATACAGGAGTAGTTTATGGAAAAAGGAATCAGGGCTCTCAGAGAAAAGATGAAACATATGAAAAAGGATCAGTGGCTGATTCTGGTATTAGCGGGAATCCTCCTTTTGGTCATAGCGATGCCTGTACCGGGAAAAGAGGAGGAAACGTCTGTGGATACCGCTCCGGCAGAGTCCACAGAAAAGAAAGAGGTGGAGACGCTGGAGGAACGGCTGGAGTCGGCTCTGCAAAGCGTGGCGGGCGTGGGAAAGGTGAAGGTCATGATTACGAGAAAGTCCAGTGGGGAAAAGATCGTGGAGAAAGATATGCCCGTGACAGACCGGAGCACGACCGAGGAAGGGGATGACGGAAAAAGGAGCACGCTGGAAAAGACGCAGGAGGAATCGACGGTATACGTGCAGGATGGAAGCGGAGGCCAGACTCCCTATGTAATAGAAGAAATGGAGCCGCAGATACAGGGAGTCGTCATCGTGGCGGAGGGCGGGGATGATCCTGGGGTGGTTCAGAATATTACCGAGGCGGTCATGGCATTATTTGGAGTAGAGGCGCATAAAATTAAAGTGATGAAGATGAGTTAGGAGGAGAAAACGTGAAAAATATCTTTAAGAAAAATCAGATCATTATTACTGCGCTGGCGGTCATGATTGCCGTAGCGGGCTACCTGAATTATTCGGGTTCCAAGCTGGGAGCAGAAGTGACTCCCACTTCGGCGGATGATAACAGCGTAAAGAAAGAGACAGAAGAGCTCCTGTCCACGGAGACGGGCAACGACAGCGCTTTGATCGACATTGAAAGTCTGGATGAGGACTTCACGGCGGATGAGGAGGCATCGGCAGATTTGTCGGCGGATGCGGGTTCGGAGAGTCCGGTGACAGACACGCCGGGGGAGGCAGTACTTACCAGTGTTCCGGGAAGTTCCGGATTTTCGGCGGAGGCAAAGCTTTCCAGGGAGCAGGTTCGCGCCAAGAATAAAGAAACACTGCTGGAAGTCATCAATAATGGAAACATAGCGGAAGAACAGAAACAGGATGCGATCGACAGTATGAATCGAATGGCGGATATTGCGGAGAAGGAAGCCGCAGCCGAGCTTTTGCTGGAATCAAAAGGATTTACGGATGCAGTCGTCAGCATTACGGACGGCTCTGTGGATGTGGTCATCAGCCAGATGAATGTAACGGACGCACAGAGAGCGCAGATTGAAGATATTGTGAAGCGGAAAACCGAGATTTCCGGTGAAAATATTGTGATTACGACGATGGCTTCACAGGATGAGACAAACGCGGAAGAATAGAAGCGGCCTTGCTTACCCCGGAGGGGCGTCCGGGGTAGGCTCTACATCTGGTGTTTTAGCAGCCGTTCCAGTTCGGCAGACGCACTTTCATAGTCCTGAAAGTGTATGGTGTGCAGGCCGAATTTTTGGGCGGCTTCAAGATTTGGTTTTGAATCGTCGATAAAGACGGCGTGATCGGGAACAATGGCAAAGCGGTCAAGCAGTTCCTGATAAATTTCAGGTTCCGGCTTGATCCGTTTGACGTCGCAGGACATCAGCCCTCCGTCGCAGAGTTTCCGAAAACTTAAAGCATCGCCGCTCTTTTTCCGGGTCGTATCTGCATAGTTCGAGAGATAATAGACCGAAAAACCCCGTTCCTTTAAAGAAGTAATCCAGGGAACCGTATGGGGGAGCAGGGTAAGGCTGGAGGGAAACTGCTCAAAGACGGTCCGGATTTCTTTTTCATAGTCCGGCGCTGCCTGTATCAGACGGCGCAGGATTTCTTCGTCCGCCAGGGCGCTCCTGTCATATTCCTGCCAGGCGGGGTTCAGGAATATGGCCTTTCCGAGAATGTCTGCTGTTTCCGCTGGAAAATGAAAGCTGTCAAGATATTCTTTCCATTCAAATCTGACCAGAACTCTTCCAATATCAAAGATAATCGTATCGATCATGGGAACCTCCTTATTTTGTCAGTCCTTGCGGGAATCGTCTTTTTCATCCTTTCGGTTTAAAACCTTAAAGATCAGGCTGTAGGCATATAGAAACACGGGAATGATAATGGTACATGCGATGGAACCCATCAGCATATTGGATGCGTTCTCATTTTTCATCAGGGCAAAAACCAGTGTGGAAAGGTACATGCCTGCCAGCAGGACAGCGCCGGTGACGGCAAGAATTCGTTTCGTTTTTTTCATAGATCTTCTCCTGTATTCTTTTGGTTCTCAGTATAATCGTTTCTTCCTGAAAAAGCAAATAGAAGTTTTTGTGTGCATTTTTGCGGGAAATCTCATTTTTTTCGAAAAAATTCATAATTTGTTCATTGTTTCTCAAAAAGGATTCCTGTATAATTTACAAAGATATAGTTAAAAAATAAACAATCAAAGTTTAGAAGATACTAAAGAAGGCGGGATATGGTCATAAGACAGAAAAATTCAGGAAGGCATGGTGAATGTATGATGAAACAGAAAGAGTATCTTGAAAAAGTAAGAGATTTGGCTCAGAGCTGTGTGGAAAACGGTAAGATTGATGTGGAACTTTATGGAAAATATGATGTTCAGCGGGGACTCCGTGACAAGAACGGGAACGGCGTTCTGGCAGGGCTGACCAGGGTGTCGAAGATCGAGGCGTTCGAGATGGTCGACGGACAGAAGAAGCCCTGCGACGGCCGCCTCTATTACCGGGGCTACAGCATCCAGGATTTGATCAGGGGAGAAGTGGAAGGACGCAGATATGGATTTGAGGAAGTGTCTTATCTGCTTCTTTTTGGAAAACTGCCGACGGAGAAGGAACTGAAAGAATTCCGTCAGGCTCTGGCTTACTGTCGGAAGCTGCC
>CAJKKX010000126.1 GCA_905200565.1 uncultured Lachnospiraceae bacterium | reverse complement strand
AAACAATGTCTTTGTCAGCATATTCATCGTCTGCTTCCAGCCTGTTTTGACGCAGGTAAAGAGGCACGCCCAGATAATAGAAAACATAAATGCCGGAATCAGGGGGATTTTAAAACCAATAACCAACACCAGCGGAACAATGGGAGTAAGCATCGCAAACACTCCGGTTACTCCTTTGATCTGAGGCGAATCATTTTCCGCCTCACCGATCGGGGCAGAAAACGCATACTTTCTTCCCACCTTGCGCAAACGCAGAGTAAAGAAAACAACTCCTGCGATAAACGCAACAACAGCGCAGATCAGCTGAATGGTAAAGGTATCATCAAAAGTAGTTCCAACAATAGCTGCCAGGGAATTTACATTGGAAAGGTTCACATTATTTCCTACAGTATAGGCAAACAACATGGCAGCGGACGCCGTAAATTTGTCGACTCCCACAGACACCAAAATCGGAATTACGATGGTACCGATCATAATTACGGTTCCGAGACCATTTACTACGGAGAACAAAACGGAAGCTACGATAAAGAGAACCAGCGTCACGACCAGAGTTTTATCTCCTCCGAGCTCGGCGCCTTTTTTAATCATAGTTTCGCTGATCCGGGTCTTTTCCATCACCATCCCCAGCCAGGCAGAGAAAATGGCCACCATGATTGCATCTCCGAGACGCAGTACCCCCGCCTGCATCACAGTCTGCAAAAAGCCTACTGAATTGCCGTCCGTATCCGTAGCGACAGCAGGAACGCCTCCGATGATACAGATCCCCACCGCAAGGACAAAAAGCGCCAGAACTGTCGGCATTTTACGTGTAACCATCAACCCCATAATGAACAGCATAAATAATAAAATCAATATACCTTGTAACATAATTTAATGCCTCTCCTTTTTCTTTTTTTTATAAAAAAATGATTCACACCTGCGCAGACCATGTGAATCATTCTTCATACTATTGATATTGGAGAGATCAGAAAGTACTTTTTAACCTTCCGGCAAAAGCTGCCGATAATTTTCGATCAGGATTTTTCTGGCAAAAACGTCATAAATCTGTTTTCCCGGCTCACCTGACTTCCGGATGACCGGCTGAAACGGAAATTCCCGGGACACCCTTTCCACAATCTTTTCCAGTTCTTCCACCTGTCCGCCGATAAAAATATCCTTTACCGGAAAGAACAGCAGGGCGCTCTTAATGACCTGAACCAGTTTTACTGCCAGCGCCTCAGGCGACAGCTTCCTTAACATCGCTTCCTGTGCCAGTTCGACCCCCCGCCCGGAGCGATGCTCATATCCCGCATAATTTCCGCTTAAAACGGCCGAACTGATATCAAAAATAGAATCGTCGGAATTATGTATCATTTTGCGGTTCAGTACAAAGCTTGCAGTAATCCTCTCTCCAATATTCACATATGCATAATCTGTACACTTTGCATCCACGGCTTTCAGGTAATAGTCCAGGCTATAGCGGTTCAGCAATTCTTTCTTTACGGGAACACCGTATCTGGTATTAATTGCCGTCTCCAGGCGGATTACATCGGAAGAAAGCGATGTGGAAAATTCTGTCATCAGGTCATACTCCGGCAAATCGTCCTGGCACAGCAATCCCAGACCAACCACCTTTGCCGGCATGGCGGTATTCCCCTTCTGAATATTCTCAATCAAATCACCAATCACCTTCAAAAGTCTGTTGCCTGCCGCATATCTGTTTGACAAAACTTTTTCCTCCAGCAGATTACCTCCCAAATCAAAAATCCGGGCCTTCACGCCGTCCCTGCGTATTTCCACTGTGATGACACAGCCGTAATTCGCTTTCATCTGAAGAAGAATCGGTTTTCTTCCCCCCGTCGATTCTCCTTCCCGCACCGCTTCTACAATCTCATCCTTCAGAAGAAGAGAAACCGCCTGACTCACTGTGCTGGGTGAAAGTCCGCTTTTTTCAGCAATCTCGATTCTGGAGATCTGTCCCTCCTTTAAAATGTATTCCAACACCTGAACTGTATTATTGACTTTTACATCCTTCAAAGATTTCTTATTCATAAAATTGTCACCTACTATTTTTTTATTTCAAAATAAGTATATACCCTTTCCCCTTCATTTTTCAATATTTTCGCGACAATTTTTCTAAATTTTTTCTTAAAATCTCTAAAGTCTGAATGCCTTGTTTGGAAAACTTATTTTTAATTTCGAATTAAGTATACCTTCTTATTGGCAATTTGTCAATTATAAATTTGATTTTATATCTTTGTGTTTGTCACAATTGCTACGATTCCCCCACGATTCACCCACGCAAGCGGTCTTTACTCCGCAAGAGGCGACAAATACACATGCGGGTGGAGGGCTATGAATTACAGCCAGTGTTTTAAAGTCTTTCGCGCATCCGCCTGGTTATACATAACTCTGTCCTTCCGTCCCTTTTTCTGCTTCTAATACTACCCGGATCCTCGTACCAAGCTGCGTCCGTGACAACACCTCAAAATGTCCGTGATGCTTGTCAATGATCCACTTCGCAATAGAAAGTCCCAGCCCGGTACCCTGGAAGCGCCTCGCATCATCCGCACGGAAGAAACGTTCAAACATTTGCGCAACATCCTTTTCCGCCATGCCGATGCCGGCGTCCTGCACCTGCAGCCAGGCGCGTCCATCCCCGGTGCGCCCGACGCCCAAAAGGATTTCTCCTCCATTTTCCGTATATTTTGCGGCATTATCAACAAGAATCCGCACCGCCTGCTTCAGCATGGCGGCGTCCGCCCGGATATAGATTTTCTCTTCCGGCATCTGATAGTGATACGGGTGATTTTCGTCGATCATCAGAGATTCCTCGTAAACCTCCTGCATCATATCATTAAGAGACACCGTTGTCATGGTAAGCTTCTGCCTGCCGCTGTCGCCGCGCGCCAGGAACAAAAGCTGCTCTACAAGATGCTGCATATGATCTGATTCATGCTGGATCGCATTGATCGACTCATCCAGCACCTTCTCATCCTCTCTGCCCCAGCGCGCCAGCATATTTGCATATCCCTGGATCACTGCGATCGGCGTGCGCAGCTCATGTGAGGCGTCGTTCACAAAACGCGCCTGCTGCCGGTAAGAATCACGCATCCTGATCAGCAGGTTATTCATCGCCGCCTCAATCCCCTGCAGGTCGGCGTCCCCAAAGGAAAGCAGGTCGGCGTCCTCCGGCTGCAGGCTGGAAATCGCCTCCTCAATCTGCTGATATTTTTCCTCTGTGAACGTCATTTTACTCAGTTCGTCCGCTTTGAGAGCGATTTCGTCAATCGGCGCCAGAATTTTGCGGATTTTCCGTTCTTCGCTGCCATAGGAAAAACAGATATTCAATAACTGGCAAACAAAAATCGTCAGCACAACCGCCCCGATTACCTGCGCCGTCGGATAAAGGGCAAGCTCCAGTAAAATCTTACCGGTGCCCTCCTGTACCACATAAGTCACATTTTGCAAATACTGCGTCTCCGCAAAACGTCTCACATAATCAAGACGGATCTCCCCAAAACAAACAAGTTCCCGATCGATGATCCACCCTGCAAAAAGCAGCACAAAAAGAAGCAGGTCCATTCCGACATACAGCCCCAGCTTCTTTCCAATCCATGACCTGTGCATTTTTCTTGCAATGGAGGTCATCCGCCTGGTCTGTACATTCATTTTCCCCTGCTTTGCACGTTTCGTATCTTTTTGCTTCTGTTTCGGATTTTTCTGTTTCTTTTTCATCGTTCCAGATTTTTCTGCTTCTTTTTCATAATTTCGGATTTTTCTGCTTCTTTTTCATCGTTCCGGATTTTTCTGCTTCTCTTTCAGCGTTCCGGATTTTTCTGCTTTTTATCGTTCCATATCTCTCGTCAAACCGTGATATTTTATCCTCATTTATCACTCACATCCGATTTGATCACATACCCGACTCCGCGCACCGTCTGTATCATTTTAATGTGAAACATTTCATCAATCTTCGCGCGCAGGAAGCGGATATAGACGTCGACCACATTCGTCTCCCCGACATAGTCGTAGCCGCAGACCTTATTGAGCAGGACATCGCGCGTCAGCACAATGTCCTGGTTCTCCAGAAGTGTTTTCAGCATCTGAAATTCGCGGTTTGTCAGACTGATGTCGGTCCCATCGTATGTGACCTGATGACGTTTTTCCGAGAGCGCCAGTCTGCCCCAGCGGTATACGCCCGGTTCTTCCTCCGTGTGATTTTGTGTAATATTTCCGCCATTTCCATGAAGCTTCAATGCCACGCGGATCCGCGCCAGCAGTTCCTCGATCGCAAATGGTTTTGTGATGTAATCGACCGCTCCGGCGTCCAGGCCCGCTACCTTATCCATCACAGCGTCCCGCGCTGTCAGCAGGATCACCGGCGTCGGCTTTTCCTGCTGCAGACGCCGCAGAACCTCCAGACCGTTCAGTCCGGGGAGCATGATATCCAGCAGGATCAATGCAAAATCGCCTGCCAGCGCAATTTCCAACGCCTCTCTTCCGTTTGACGCCTTGCTGACCAGATAACCCTCGTGCAAAAGCTCCAGCTCTACAAACCGCGCCAGCTTTTCTTCATCCTCAACTACCAGAATATGTGCTCCCATGATGCCCTCTTTTCCTTACAGCTTTTTGAATTCATCCTTCGCTTTGTCAGCCATTTTGCTCGCCTGCTCCATCACCCTGTTTGCTTCATCGAGATTGTCTTTTCCCTCAAAGGAATACTGACATCCCAGGAACAGACCGACGATGATTGCCGGAACGAGAATCTGCCACATCAGAATCATAGCAATAACCACTAAAATAATCGGCACGCGCAGGATCTCCTCTCCTTTTCGTTTAATGCAGAGCGCATTATCGCGGCATTTGCGGAGCACGATCCCGACAAGACGTCCAAGCTTGCGGAAAATATTGTCTTCGGACTCCTTTTGCTCCTGCACCTTGTCCTTCACTGACACATATTGCGTCTGCTCCTCGTAGCTGGTGGAGTAAGTCTCCCTGGCTGGTCCCTGCGTTTTTCCGTTCTTTTCCAGATAAACCATTGCATCCAGCAGATCCCAGTTACTTGCCTCCAGCGCTTCCTTTGCCTCTTCATATGTGACATTTGCGCGTTCTCTTAATTTTTCCACTTTCTCTAATTGTTCCATATTCTTCCCTATCCTTTCCGAATGATTTCTTCTTTGATGATGACTACTTTACCAGAGTTTTCTTAATCATTCTTTGAAGGAAGATTAAAAACAGATTAAAGCTACTCTGCCGGTTTCTGATAAAATCTTCCGGAGAGCTGTTCCGTACGGATCGCGTTGACGAACGCCTCCGGGTCGGTTTCCCTGATAGCGTTCATTACTTTTTTGGTCTCGGCGTAAGATACAACAGAGTATACCACGTTGCGCTCACAGTGTCCATAGGAGCCCTCGCCCTCCAGAATAGTCGCACCGTGATGACTTACCCGGAAAATTGCATCGCTGATTTCCTGCGGTTTATTTGTGACAACAAACACGGTCAGCCGCTGATATTTCTTATAAAGAGCATGCAGCACCTGGGTGGACGCATACTGAAAAATAATGGAATACAGCGCCTTGTCCCAGCCAAACAAAAGACCAGCCGCGGAGAGAATGATAACATTCAGCCCCAGTACGAGGTTAAAGGATTCCACACCCTTTTTCTCGGACAGGTAAATCGCAATAAAATCCGTTCCTCCCGTCGTCGCATTCATTGCGAAACAGACGCTGATCACAAAGCCATTGATCATACCGCCGAAAATACTGATCAGAAGCAAATCATATGTGATTTTATAGCCCGGCACCATATCTGTAAAAATACCGGTGAGAAAAATCATCAGGCAGGAGTATAGTGTAAATTTTTTTCCGATATAGCGGAAGCCGATATAAATCGGCAGAGCGTTCAGCAGCACGTTTACCAGCGTATATGGAAGTTCCACTTTCCAGAACATCTGCGCAATGCGCTGTATCAGAATCGTAAGCCCCGTTGCGCCGCCCGGATAGAGACCGCCGGTGCGCACGAAGGATTTAATATTGACTGCCATCAGCAAAGACGCAAGACAGATTACAACAATTCGTTTTCCATCCTCTTTCACATCAAATTTCATCACAGTTCCCTCTCATATCATATGTTTCTTCCAGCTCAAAATACATCACATATAATTTCCCACAGAAAATTTATAAGCCGCGCGCGTGAAGCTCCCCTGCAATTTTCTCATAAGTCGGTACCGGTACATTCCACTTCTGTCCCATGCGCACCACCTCGTATACCAGACCGTCGATCTCTGAAGCTTTTCCCTGGCGGATATCACGCTGCATAGACGTGGATGCCTCCGGCGTCAGCGCATCCAAAATCCCCAGGTTTGTCTTTACAATATCTACTGTAAAGGGAATCCCCATCGCCGCAGCCAGCGCATCGACCTCACCGATCAGCGCCGCAAAGGTATCGCGGATCTCTCCGGGCTTCTGCATATCTCCTGCCATTGCATTGTAATACTGCCCACACGCAGCTGCCGGTGATACGTAGGAAAATTTCTGCAGGGCATCCCGCCGGATATTTTCTGAAAGGATCGCCGTAATCCCGGAATCCTCCAGATCCTTTTTCACCTGCTCAAGCTCCGGGCGGTACTGCGACGGCTCGCGCACGCCAAATACCACGCGGAAAATGTCTCCATTCTGCCAGATGCAGCCCGGCCGCTTAATTTCTGCGGCAATGTAAATGCAGCCGTCCGTCACAAGCAGCTCCGGGAGCTTTTCCTGCAGACGCCCGCCCGTTCCATAAATGTTTAAAATCGGAATCACGACCGTCTCCGGCTTTGCCACTTTTTGAATGAAGGGTACTGTATCCTCCAGAGAATATCCCTTCAC
>CAJKKX010000125.1 GCA_905200565.1 uncultured Lachnospiraceae bacterium | reverse complement strand
CGCTCTGTCCGATTATCCGGCGGATGTCCGCAAAATTGCGATGCGGATGCATGTGCTCATGCGTATGGGCTTCGCCATGCATATGACCGTGCTCATGTGTGTGGACTTCGCCATGTATGTGACCTTCATCATGTGTATGGATCTGGCCGTGCATGTGGCCATCATCATGTGTATGGACTTGGCCGTGCATGTGGCCATCATCATGTGTGTCGGTTTCGCCATGCATATGACCATGCTCATGTGTATGTACTTCGCTGTGCATATGACCGTATTCATGCAGACTCACATTTTCACTTATCTCCGGCACACCGTCCACACATACTGTTACGTGTTTTGCGCGGATGCCGTTTTTCTCTGTTTCTTCTATTGCAATGTGATATCCTTCCAGATGCAGCTTCTCCAGTTCCCGTAAAAACTGCTGCTCATCCGTCCCCAGATCCAGCAGGGCGCCGAGCGTCATGTCTCCGCTGATGCCGGATGCACAATCGAAATATAAGATTTTCCTTGCCAAATTATTTCCTCCCTTTTCCGTCAATACCCAGGCAATATCTTTCTGCCAGCGTGCTCTCACATTGTTGCTGTTCACTCCGTTCACAGCAGCTTTCGCAAATCCATTTAAAATTCACTCCGCTTTCCCGCCAGGCAATTAATACTGTGCGCCATATAGCCAGCGCCGAAGCCATTGTCAATATTCACCACGCTTGTTCCGCTCGCGCAGCTGTTCAGCATGGCCAAAAGCGCCGCAAGACCGTTAAAGCTTGCACCGTATCCAACGGACGTTGGCACCGCGATCACCGGCTTGTCCGTCAGACCGCCGATCACCGACGCCAGAGCGCCCTCCATGCCCGCCACCGCGATCACAACATTTGCGCGGGCGATCACGTCCACCTTTGCAAGCAGGCGGTGAATCCCGGCAACGCCCACATCGTAGACCTCTTCCACTTCATTTCCAAGGAAACGCGCGGTCAGCGCCGCTTCCCTTGCCACTGGCAAATCTGAAGTCCCGGCGCATGCAACCAGGATCATGCCGTTGTTCAGCGGCTGCGCAGGCCTGCCGCGGCTGATGATCCGCGCCGTCTCATCGTACTCCATATCCGGACACACGTTAAGAACCGCCTCGTATTTCTCACGGCTGCATCGTGTCCCGAAAATGTGCTCCGCCCCGTGCGCCAGCATATTTTTCACAATTCCGCAGATCTGTTCTTTTGTTTTCCCAGCACAGTAAATAATTTCCGGCACGCCGGTGCGTACCTCGCGGTGATAATCCACCTTGGCATAGCCAAGCTCCTCAAACGGCTCTATTTTAAGCATTCTCTCCGCTTCCTGCGCATCGATCTGCCCTGCTTCCAGCTGCTTTAAAATTTCCAATGTATTCACAAAACAAGTCTCCTTTCAATCGAACACGCCGCTGCGGATCCCTTCCAGATCAAGCGTCACAAACGAAAATCCCAATTCTTTTATTTTCTGAATCTGCCCGGTAAGCGCCACGATTTTTTCCATATCCTCCCGCGGCACTTCAATGCGCGCAATTTCACCATGTACACGCACACGGCACGCCGGAAATCCGGCATCATGCAGGATTTTTTCCGACGCCCCCACTTTCTGCAGCTTTTCTGCCGTCAGATGCGTATTGTATGGGAAACGGGACGCCAGACACGCCTGCGACGGCTTATTCCAGATGGCGATCCCCCACTCCTTTGCGCATACACGGATGTCTGCTTTTGTAAAACCGCACGCAAAAAGCGGCGAGACAATGCCAATCTCCTCCGCTGCCTGCGCTCCCGGACGATACACCCTCGCATCGTCCGCGTTTTTTCCGTCCGCCACTGTCTGAAATCCATTTTCTGCAGCGCACTTCTGTATCCTGCTCATCAGATGCTTTTTGCAGAAATAGCAGCGCCGCTTATCGTTCGCTGCAAACTCCGGAATCGCAAGTACATCCACATCAAGGATACGGTAATCCGCTCCCATCTCTTTTAAAAGCGCTTCCGCCTCACACACCTCCGCCTCCGGCATCATCAGCCCCCGGCAAAGCACTGCCAGCACGCTGTCTCTTCCAAGCGCACGCAGTGCCGCCGCCAGCAAAAAATGCGAATCAATTCCTCCGGAATACGCAACCGCAAGTCTGCCTTTTTCCTGCAGAAGCCGCTGCAGTTTTTCTGTCTTTTCTGTCATATCCACTGCTCCTTCAAATTAATGGCCCAGCACTTTCTGCGCCATCCGCTTACTCGATTATGCGAAATTCTTCACATGTCATAGCCGCCCGCTTACTCCTTGTCAGATTACCCGAGATTTCCACATACAGCCCCTTTTCATGCGCTTCAATTGCTTTATCATAATCGCTTTTCTCAAGCTGAACTGTCGTAATCCGTTTTTTATCATTTTCATCAAGGTAAACGACCGTAATCTTCCCCTCTTTTCTTTTTGTAACATCCGGGGATGACTCTAATTTATTTATCCTTCCAACAATTTTAGTTGAAGTTTTCTTCTTTTCCTTCAATTTTTCCGCTGCAATCGCTATCGGTTGACAGTAATCATGTGTAAGCAATATCCTGCCTGGCACATCACGTTTATTTTTCACTGCCGGAGACCACTCAGCGATAAACTCCACATTAGCTCCCTCCGAATCAAGGTTTAGACCATTTAGCGCCTCGTAGAAATTGGCGCTTATGACATTCTCCCCGCTTTTCGAAAGCAGTCCTTCTAAATTGTCCTCATCTATATACATTTTAATCTGACAGATATTTTCCATAACACGATTTGTAACCTGTCTGGTCAAAGAAGATGCGCATTGCTCCTCACCGGAAAAAATACTCAATTGTCTATAGCTTTCTTTCTCATCCAATTCAGCAAATGGGCAGACAACAGAAACCACATAGCTTCCGATTTCTGTCTGACCAAAGCGACATCCCGCCAAAAAATGTGAAACAACATCATCTGTGCATCCCTGGTGATATTTTCTCGGATGCAGTATATCCAGTGCTGCTGCCGCCAGTAATTTTTTTGCATTCTCATATATCCGGATAGCATCGTCAAACAGAATGCTCCCCGCTTCTATATTCTTTCTCTCCAGTCTGATCTTCAAAATATCTGTATTCGGATTCAGCAAATAAAGCATTACCTGCTCGACCGCCTTATTCTCTGCCTCTGCAACAGTCATGATCGCCTTATACATCGCCTCTTTGTAATCTGACAGATGCTTTTCCATAGGTATTACCACCTGATAAAAATTACCCTGCTTCTCATACTGATAAATTCTCACATATGTTTTTTTGCTGGGATATAACCTCCACCCCATATCTTTTAAATACTTTGCAAAGGCAAGGGGATTAATCTTTTCTGTCAAATTCAAAAAGTCCACTGAATAAATCACGGCCATTCCTCCCTTGCAACCTTTTCTAAAATAAGAAGCAGCATTTCCGTATTCAGTACATTCTTTTTTTCTATTCGGACGCTTACCGTACCAATCTTAGATGATTCCTGCTCCCCGGAAAATTCTGCCCAATACATACATCCTTTTAAGAGCAATTCTTCCCGGCTCCAGGACAACCACTCCTCATCCTTTTCCGGCAGCACCAGTAGCCCAAGAATAATCGGCGATGTAGCCGGCAGGCATAAATCATTATAATTCTTTACCTTTAGCTTATATGTTATGGCGTCATCCTTTTCTGCATACTGGCTGACGGATGATGTACATTTTAGCTGTATTCTCAATTCAGCATTATATTTTCTCTGACCATCCAAAGTAATTGTCTTTTTAAGTATCCCATCTGTACTGTCCGCATCATGCCGGGTGATCTCATATGCTATGCCAGCATGTGCGCACAATGCAGAAATATAACTGATACTAATGTCTTCTTTTCTCTTTGTTATCTGCATAGCATACCTCCTTTTGCATCATTATATCTCATATGCTATGATTATGTCCACATAAAATTTATGAATTAAGTGTGAATTTCAAAGAGAAAGGTGTTTGAGGCTGGCGTGAACAGCAACAAGAAAATCTCAATGTTCATACCGGCTGCGGAGCAGCGCGATCTCCCGCGTATAGCCCTCGTCATCGTTCGGCGTCTCCAGAATAAACGGGAGATGGCAGAGCTTCGGATGATTGATCACGCGCACCAGCGCCTCCAGCCCGATCTGCCCTTCGCCGATCCTCGCATGGCGGTCTTTGTGACTGCCGAGCGGGTTCATGCTGTCGTTTAAGTGGATCGCACAGAGATGCTCAAGACCGATGATGCGGTCAAACTCCTCCAGAACGCCGTCCAGATTTTCAGCAATATCATAGCCGCCGTCCCACACATGGCAGGGGTCCAGGCAGACGCCCATCTTTTCCTGCAGCTCCACCTTATCCAGAATGGCGCGCAGCTCCTCAAAATTCCGCCCGATCTCGCTGCCCTTGCCTGACATCGTCTCCAGCAGGACCGTCGTGCTCTGCTCCTTTGTGAGCGTTTCGTTTAACATCTGCGCCGTATAGGCAATTCCAACTTCTGCCCCCTGTTTCACATGACTGCCCGGATGAAAATTGTAGTAATTTCCCGGCGTGTATTCCAGCCTTTTCAGATCGTCTGCAAAGGTATTTTTCGCAAATTCCCGCAGATGCGCGTCCGCCGAGCAGGGATTTAAGGTATAAGGCGCATGCGCCACCAGCTTTGCAAAGCCCTGTTCCTTCGCAAGCTCAAGAAACGCCGCCGCGTCCGCCGGATCGATCTCCTTTGCCTTTCCGCCGCGCGGATTTCTGGTAAAAAACGCGAAAGTATTCGCGCCCAGCTTTATCGCCGTTTTCCCCATCGCAAGATACCCCTTCGAGAAGGACAGATGATTTCCTATTTTCAGCATAACAATTCCTCTCTATCACAAAATACTGTGCTTCAGAAAAGCAGGTTCACAAAGCCGATCACCGCACCGAGCAGACCGCCGATCCACACCAGCGCGTTCAGCTCTTTGCGTGAGATCTCCATGATCAGCGCCTCCAGCTCCTTTATATCAAACTCGTTGATCTTATCCTCGACAATACCAGAAACATCCAGCCGCTCGATAAAGCGCCCGGATTTCTTTTCCAGTATCTCCAGATACAGATTCCATATCTTTTCCTTGAACATATCTTTTTTCTGCCAGAGCCAGATGGCGGCCTCCTTTATCGGCTTGTCCATCCATTTCCGGTATTCATCGTCGATATAGCCCTTAATGATTTCCGGACACTGCTCCCCGATCACCTCGTCGATCCGCTGCGCAATCGTCTCCTGTGACTTGCGGATCGCCGGCTCCGCTACCATTGCCACCATGGTGTTTAAATTCGACAGAACCTCCTCGATCGCGTACTCCAGAATAGTATCCCCGATCTTCTGGGATACGAGCCGCTCCGTCACATAAGCAGACACATTATCTCCCACATATTCCACGGCGGAATCAACCGGAAGATACAGCCCTTTCTGTTCCAGAAATTCATGCACCGTCCCCTCTTCGTGACCGAGCTTTTCTATCACGCTGTCCACCTTTTTGTCAAAAGCGCCGTGCAGTGTATCCGACGCGAGCGCTTTCTGCAGCGTGTCTTTATCAAGCAGTTTATCCCCGATTACCTTGCCGATCGCTTTTGCGATGCGGGGCTGCTCCTTTGGGATCAGTCCCGGCGTAAACGGCAGGGTAAATTTGCCGATTTTCACCGGATGGAACGGGCGGAACAGCATTTTGATCGCAATCCCGTTCGTGATAAGACCGATCAGGCCGCCGATCACCGGCGCGGCAATTATTTTTAAATCTATCATTCCAACCACTCTTTTTCTATTGTTTCCTTTAGCGTTCCAGACATCTGATAAAAGTGTTCCTTCGTTTCCATAAAGCACCTCTGTTAGCTATCATACCATATTTCACAGGCTGCTGTCCATGAAATTATCCCCGTCCGGACAGCATTCAACGAATACGATAATTTCAGACTTCTTTTCTGGTTTCCCGCATGAATTTTCCGACTCTGCACACACTATTTTTTGAAAAATCAAATGCCTCGCGGGAGTCGCCAAATGGATACCTGGGCCCGTTGCCCGCGGGACTAATTATGATGTTGGGGCCAAAATCCCCGACTATGATGCGTTTACACGAAAGGAGACGTTACGTATGAAGAGAAAAGAAACGAACGAGACGATTATCGAGTCCTACGATTACCTTGGAAAGTCCGCTTCCCGGACAGACTGCACCGGCCTGATCCCCTCAGCGCTGCAGAGCGATTACGAATTGGAATCTTATGAAAGTATCTATCCGTTCCGTCCGCCGCACATCGCTGGCGAGACGGAATCAGATGCCGTTTCCGGCAGAGCAGAGCCAAACGCAAAGTCAGCTGCTATTCACTCCGTTCACAGCGACCTTCGCAAATCCATTTAACCAAAGTGAGACTTTTGTAAAGAGTAATACAAAATCCACTTGTACGAACCACCTCCTGTGATATATAATAAACTACGAGTAAAAATTATTCACAGGAGGTACATAATGGAAAAGTCAAAGGTTTATTTTACCAACCTGCGCACAGACGGAAACCACACTCTGCAGCAGAAGCTTGCGCATCTGATTAAAAAAGCGGGCATCGCCAACATTGATTTTGAGAATAAATATACGGCAATTAAAATCCACTTTGGCGAGCCGGGCAACCTTGCCTACCTGCGCCCGAATTACGCAAAGACGGTGGTCGACATCGTGAAGGAGCTGGGCGGCAAACCGTTTCTGACGGACTGCAACACGCTCTATGTCGGCGGACGCAAAAATGCGCTGGATCATATCGAGAGCGCTTATGTGAACGGATTCTCCCCGTTTTCCACAGGTTGTCACATTCTGATCGCCGACGGTCTGAAGGGCACGG
>CAJKKX010000124.1 GCA_905200565.1 uncultured Lachnospiraceae bacterium | reverse complement strand
CCGCCGCCACATTGTAGAGCTTTCCTTCTTTTTCCCACGGCAGTCCCACGAAAACCAGCGCATCCTTTTTTCTGGTATAAAGAATTACCTGGTAAAGCGCGTTCTTCGCCTCCTCAAGCAGCAGTTCCTGCCAAAACAAATCCTCGCAGGTATATCCTGTCAGACACAGCTCCGGGAATACGATCAGCTTTGCCCCCGCAGCCACCGCCTCATCGATCCTTTCACAAATGATCTCCGCATTGTACATACAGTCTGCAACCTTTATTTTCGGCGTGACTGCCGCCGTCTTGATAAATCCATCAAACATCTCCCATTCCTCCGAGTTCTTTTCTATGCGTCAAATCACGATCTGCTCTGCTTTAAAATCCGCTTCAAATCCTCCGCCCCGAATTCATAATCCGAATTGCAGAAATGACAATTCAAATTTACCGGCTTTCCATCCGCAATCATCTTTTTCAGCTCCTGCTGCCCGATGCTGATCAGCGCCTTCTCCACTCTCCCCCGGCTGCAATTACAGAAAAACCGTGTGGGCATTGTATCCTTGATTTCCAGTCCGAAATCGCCTAAAATCTGCTCCAGAATCTGCTCCGGCGACATCCCCGCATCCAGCATAGACGTGACCGAAGTAATCTCCGCCAGCTTTTTCTCCAGTGCGTCAATGATCTTCTCATCCGTAAACGGCATAAGCTGAAGGATAAAGCCTCCCGCCTGTTTGACTGTATTATTATGTTCCATGAGAACTCCCAGACCGACAGAGGACGGCACCTGCTCAGAAGTGGCAAAATAATAGGTCAGATCTTCTGCGATCTCGCCCGTCTGGAGCACGGTCTGCCCTACATATGGTTCTTTCAGCCCCATGTCCTTAATGACACGGAGCATTCCCCCTCCCACGGCTTTCGCCACATCCAGTTTTCCTTTTTCGTTCGCATGCAGGATGACGTCCGGATGATTCACGTATCCCTTCACATTTCCCTGGCTGTCCGCCGTCACCGTGATTCCTCCGACCGGGCCTCTTCCCTGCACCTGCAACGTCAGGATGTCCTTCTCCCCTTTCATCATGACTCCCATCATGGCCCCGGCAGTCAGAAGCCTTCCCAGAGCCGCAGTTGCCACAGGGCTTGTATTATGCGCCGCCCGCGCAGCTTCCACCGTCTCCCTGGTCGTCGCCGCAAAAGCCCGAATCTGGCTGTCCGCCGCAGTCGCCCGAACAATATAGTCTGTCATATCTCTTTCTTTCCTTTCTCTCTGGCAATGAAATAAAGTCTCTCGCTATCCGCTCCCGGTGCTTCCTCGGTAAACGCATCGTAGACCGCCACAAACTCCATTCCCGCCTCCGTCAACAGTCTCTTTACCGTATCTATCCCATAGGTTTTCTGAAAATGTGTTTCCGTATACCTCCGAAACAGTCCATTTTTCTCTTTTTTAAAAATTGTCAGGTCATATTCATTGACCTGCTCCTCCTCATACCAGGTATTTTCCCAGATAAAACTGCATTCCTCCCGGCTTTCGGCAATGGTCGTATCTCCCAAAAGCTCCCTGTATTTATAATCCGTGTTCAGATCAAAGACGAAAATCCCGCCGGGGTCCAGATAATTGTTCACCAGACAAAACACCTGCCGCAGTTCTTCTTCCGTCAGAATATAGTTCATGGCGTCACAAATACTCACCACTGCCCGCACGGTGCCATAAAGCTCGAATTCCCGCATATCCTGAAGCAGATAGAGAATGTCATGGCCGGAGTTTCTTTTCTTTTCCTGTGCAATCTCCAGCATGTCCTCCGAGACGTCCACGCCAATCATATCATATCCCTCGCCGGCCAAAAGCTCCGTAAGGCTTCCCGTACCGCACCCCAGGTCAAGGACAAGCCCTTCCTTTATGCCATGTTTTTTCAAAAGTCCCGTGACATATACGCTCCACGCTTCATAAGGTACATTATCCATGAACGTATCATAAACAGAAGCGAATGACTCATAGACGCCAGATTCATAATCATTTTCCATCACGCAAATCCTCACTGTACTGCAAATTTATCTCTTATCCGAAACTACATTTCCTGCCTTTTTATATATTTCTCCAGAAAATGAATCAGGCAGTCCATCTCTTCATCGGTTCCGATGGATACCCTTAAATAATTGTCAATCCTCGGTTTGTTAAAATACCGGACATAAATCTTCTTGATCTTCAAAGCCTCAAAAAGCTCCCTGGCGGCAATGTTTGGATGTGTCATAAACAGAAAATTTGCCCTGGAATCCTGAAACCGGAATCCCAGCTCCTTTAACTTCTTCTTCACCCTTTCTCTGGTCGCAGTAATTTTCCCCGTGGTTTCCTCAAAGTACGCTTTGTCCTTTACGGCCTCCACCGCTGCCGCCAGCGTCGGCGCATTCATCGTGTACGAATTAAAGGAATATTTTACATCATTCAGATATTTGATGAGCGTCTTATTTCCCATTGCGTATCCTACCCGCATTCCCGCCAGGGAACGGGATTTGGAAAAGGTCTGCACCACCAGAAGATTATCATATTGATTGATTAGTTCCAACGCCGATCTTCCGCCAAAATCAATATAAGCTTCATCCACGATCACGACCGCATCCTGATTGTGCGAGATAATATCCTCCACATCCTCCAGACTCTGGCACATGCCCGTCGGGGCGTTCGGATTCGGAAAGATCACGCCTCCGTTTGGCCTGTAGTAATCTTCCTTTACAATCTCAAAATCTGCGTTCAGCGGCTGGCATTCATACGGTATCCGGAACACGTCCGCCCATACATCATAAAAGGAATATGTAATATCCGGAAAGAAAACCGGCCTTTCGGAATGAAAAAACGTCAAAAAGCACATCGCCAGCACATCATCCGAGCCGACCCCCACAAAAACCTGTTCCGGCTCCAGATGATAATATCCGGCAAGCTCCTCGACCAGAGCGCCGCAGGAAGGGTCTGGATAGCGCCTTAAGCTGTCCGCATCCAGCTCTCTTAAAGCCTTCGCCACACCGGGCGCAGGCGGATAAGGATTTTCATTTGTATTTAACTTGATGATTCCCATCTGCTTCGGCTGTTCTCCCGGCACATAGGGAATCACCTTTCGTATATTTTTCTCCCAGCTTCTCATTCTGTCTCCTCCCCGCCAAGCTCTTTCATCAGCCTTGCAAAATGCGGCAGCGCTTTTTGAATCATCTCATAGGACACACAATACGCCAGACGCACATATCCCGGACAGGCAAAGGAACTGCCCGGCACCAGCAGGAGGTGATACTTCTTTGCCGCCTCGCAGAACTCCTTCTCATCCTCCAGAGGCGATTTTACAAAGAGATAAAACGCTCCCTGCGGTTTGATACAGGTCAGTCCCAGCTTCTTTAAGCCCTCGTACAGCAGTTCCCGGTTTCTGTCATAATATTCCACATCCACCCTGGCGTCCAGACAGTGCATAATGACCCGCTGAAACAGAGACGGCGCATTGACATATCCCAGGATTCTCGTCGCCACGCTTGCTGCGGCGCGGACATTTTCGCCATCGTCCAGTTCATCCGGCAGTACCAGGTATCCGATCCGCTCTCCCGGAAGAGATAAGGATTTACTGAAGGAATACCCGACAATGGTATTCTCATAATATTTCGTCAGATAAGGCGCCTCGTTTCCGTCATATACCAGCTCACGGTACGGCTCGTCGGAAATCAGATAAATACTGGCGCCATATTCCTGCTGCTTTTTCCTGAGAATATCCGCCAGTCCTATGATCGTCTCCTCTGCGTAAATGACCCCGGTCGGGTTATTCGGCGTATTCACAATCACCGCTTTCGTCCTCGGCGTGATCCGCTCCTCAAAAGCTTTCAGATCCGGCTGAAAGTTCGCCGTGTTCGGCGGTACTGCCACCAGCACTCCGTCATAATTCGTCACATAAGCACGATACTCACCAAAATAAGGAGCAAACGTCACGACTTCATCTCCCGGATTCAGAAGCGTTTTCATAATGACGTTCATTCCTCCTGCGGCTCCTGTCGTCATCACGATATTTTCCATGTGGAATGCCGTCCCGAAACGCTGGTTCAGGGAATCCGCAATCGCCGCGCGCACATCCTCATAGCCTGGATTCTCCATATACCCGTGGACAAATACGGAATCTTCCTCCTCCAGAATCTGATAAATTGCCTCCTTTACTTCCTTTGGCGCCGGGACATTCGGATTGCCCAGGCTGAAATCATAGACATTTTCCGCCCCGTAGACAGAAGCAAGTCTTTTTCCCTCCTCGAACATCGCCCGGATTGCCGAACTTCCCTCCACATACGCTGTCATTTTTTCTGAAATCATCTTATCTGTCCCCTTTCCATCTTGCGATTCCTTTCTCGATCAGAAAAACCGGATGGTAAGAAAGCTTCGCCTGCCGAAGTCCTTCGGCGCCTGTGTCCTCCTCCCGGTTCACATAGGTAAATCCCTCCGTCTCATGAAGCACAAACTGCTGGTTTATCATCGTGTAAGCCCCCGGCACGTCAGAAAATGCCTTCTCAATATGCACCACCACGGTATCTTCATTCACCGGCTCCCCGATGGAAAACGCCACGACACGGCCCCCGGCGCGGAGCAGGCCGCCGCGCATCCCAAGCTCGTCAAACAGCCGCAGATAATTCAGCGCCACGCAAAGCTCGGCCGCTTTCTCCTGATCCTCCTCACATCCATTCTCTTTTCTCCACTGTAAAGCCATCTGAAAGCATTCTTCCTTATTTTCTTCTGTGATTGGCTCATAGCTCCAGTCCGGATACATTCTTTTGAATTTATTCACATGGTTTTTCTTTCCGTGATACTTTTTTCCTGAAAGATTCGCCAGTTTCTCTCTTTCATATACATAATCAGCCGCATCCCTGTCATACTCGATTTCAAATGCGCCGGGATACAGCCTGTCCATCATGGCAAACTGCTCTTTCGTCACCAGATGGTAATGATACTTAAGCCCCTGCTCTTCGCACCATGCGTCAATCGCCTCCATCGCGCGCTTTACATTTTTTTCCTCCCCCAGCGGAAAAGTAAATCCCGGTTCTTTCTCTTTTGATTTATAGATCAGCATATCTTCCATAATAGCGAACTCTACGCCATAATGTCTGGACCAGAGATAAGTGTTTGCAAATGTAAGCTCACAGCTTCGGGAATTCTGCTTATGCAGATAGCTTTCAATCTGCTCCTTATCCTCCAGCTCCGGTCTTTTAAATTCAATCATAATCTCCTTTTTCTCCTATTGTATGTCTGTATCTTATGATTTTCTGCCATGCAATACAAATGAGCGCTATCCAGCGGCTGTCTTTTCGAACACACGCTTCCCTGCTGCTTTCCCGTCAAAGAAAACCCCTGGATACTCCCTTACCGGAATCCTTTTAAACCGTCAGTTTCTGCTCCTTCATGACCTCTACGACCTGTGACACATACTTCTCGCAGAGGGCGTCGTCCGCCGCCTCTACCATGACACGGATCACCGGTTCGGTACCGCTCTCCCTCACAAGAATGCGGCCCTCATCACCCAGCGCTTCCGCCACGGCGTCCACAGCCTGAAGAACCGCCGGATTTTCCCTTGCCGCCTTTTTATCCTCCACGCGGACATTTTGCAGAAGCTGCGGATAAATCCGCACCGGAGAGGTAAGCGTCGCCAGGCTCTGCTTTTTCTCCAGCATGACTTCCATCACCATTAAGGAGGTCAGTATCCCGTCTCCCGTAGTAGCATGTTTGCTGAAAATAATATGGCCGGACTGCTCACCGCCCAGGCAGTGGCCATTCGTTACCATATTCTCATATACATATTTATCTCCCACCGCCGTTTTTTCATACCGGATACCTGCTTTATCACATGCTTTGTAAAGGCCCAAATTTGACATCACAGTCGTGACGATTGTGTCATGATCCAGTCTGCCCTCTTCTTTTAAATACTTTCCGCACACATAGAGAATCCGGTCCCCGTCTGCCACATTTCCGTTCTCATCGACTGCAATACAGCGGTCTGCATCCCCATCGTAAGCAAATCCCACATTCAGCCCGTTGTCCCGCACAAACTTCTGCAATACCTCAATGTGTGTGGAACCGCATCCCTCGTTAATATTCGTTCCATTCGGCTCATTATGAATGACATAGGTTCTGGCTCCCAGCGCATCGAAAACACTCTTAGCGATAGCGGAAGCGCTTCCGTTGGAACAGTCCAGCCCGATTTTCATATTTTTAAAAGATCTGGTAGCCAGAGAGATCAGATAACCAATGTAACGGTTTCTGCCCGCCACGAAGTCTACCGTCCGCCCGATGTTTTCCTTTACAGCCAGCGGAAGCTCCTCTGTTTCTCCGTCCAGATATGCCTCAATCCTCGCCTCTACCTCTGCTTCCAGTTTATATCCCATTCCGTTGATGATCTTAATTCCATTGTCATAAAATGGGTTATGGCTGGCGGAGATCATAATTCCACAGTCAAACCCTTCCGTGCGTACCACATAGGAAACGCTCGGCGTCGTCGTTACGTGAAGCAGATAAGCATCCGCCCCGGACGCCGTCAGGCCGGCCACCAGCGAATATTCAAACATGTAGCTACTTCTTCTTGTATCTTTTCCGATTACGATTTTCGCTTTATGGTCTCTTCCGTAATACCAGCCCAGAAAACGCCCTACCTTAAATGCGTGTTCTACTGTCAGATTTACATTTGCTTCTCCGCGAAACCCATCTGTTCCAAAATATTTTCCCATATGATCCTCCTGTTTTTTCACAAATACGTAACTGTTCAGTACCTTCACAGTTCCGATGCAAAAATCCATAAAAATCGCCTTCAACGATGGAATTTTTGCACTCTTGAATCATGTTTTCACGGTCTCAGCAGCAAGTGCTTCGAC
>CAJKKX010000123.1 GCA_905200565.1 uncultured Lachnospiraceae bacterium | reverse complement strand
TGACCCGCTTTTTGCGGAATCCAAAAGCTACGCCGCAAACTATGGCGTTCCTTACGGAACTTACATCCTGCATCCAATTCTTCACATTGCGCTCTAAAAGGCTGCAATTCAGACACAGGGAACGAACGCAGGGGCTATAAGCAATCTTCTGATTTGGGGTTTACAGAAAATAAATTCAGTAGTATAATCTATCCGAAAGAAATGCAAAAGAACGGGCGAAGGGCTTCCTTCGTCCGCTTTTATAAAAGGAGTGAAAAATTATGACAAAAATTGACATTATTTCCGGCTTTCTTGGCGCCGGAAAAACGACCCTGATCAAAAAGCTTTTACAGGATGCGTTCAAAGACCAGCAGGTCGTTCTGATTGAAAATGAATTCGGAGAAATCGGAATTGACGGCGGTTTTCTCAAAGACGCCGGAATTGAAATTCGCGAAATGAACTCCGGCTGTATCTGCTGCTCTCTCGTAGGAGATTTCGGCGCCGCTTTAAAAGAAGTCGCTGAGAAATACCATCCTGACCGAATCATCATCGAACCTTCCGGCGTGGGCAAGCTCTCAGACGTCATCCATGCCGTAGAAAACCTGGATGCGGACGCAGTACTGAACAGCGCCGTGACGGTCGTAGACGTATTAAAATGCAAAATGTATCTGAGAAACTTTGGCGAATTTTTCAAAAACCAGGTCGAAGCTGCCGGCACTATCATTCTGAGCCGTACGGATATGGAAAAAGCGACTCCTGAAAAAATTGAGCAGGCAATTTCCATCATCCGCAGTCTGAATCCGGACGCCACGATTATCACGACTCCGGTCGAACATCTGGAGGGAAAAAAGATTCTGGACACCATCGAGGGTGTGAAAATCGACCTCTCTCACGTCAGTGAGGAACACGAACACGACCATCATCATCATGAGCATGACGAAAACTGTTCCTGCGGATGCCATGAGCATGAGCATGAACACGGCCATCATCACGAACATGACGAAAACTGCTCCTGCGGACATCATGAGCACGGCCATCACCACCATCATGCCGATGAAGTCTTTACAAGCTGGGGGCGGGAAACCGTTCGAAAATTTAGCCGTGATGAAATTTCTTCCATTCTCAAAACGCTTTCTGAAGACGCTTCCTATGGCGTCATCTTGCGCGCAAAAGGAATGCTGGAATCTGAAACAGGGACATGGACTTATTTTGATATGGTTCCGGAAGAATTTGAAATCCGGGACGGCAGCCCGGAATACACTGGAAGAATCTGCGTCATTGGCTCCGGCATGGATGAGGACAAGCTGGAAAAACTCTGGTTTTCCAAATAAAGGCAGGTGGCAGATATGAGTGATTTCAACGTTTCTGTTCCCGTCTATCTGGTAAATGGCATTCTGGAAAGCGGAAAAACTTCTTTTTTGAATTTTACCATACGGCAGGACTATTTTCAGATTGAAGAACCGACCCTTCTGATTACCTGCGAGGAAGGCGAAGAAGAATATGATAAGGAAGAGCTTTTGAAATACAACACGATTTTAGAAGTTCTTGAGACGCCTGAGGATTTTACCTTCGATACTCTGCGCACCCTGCACCGGAAACATCATCCGGATCGCGTTCTGCTTGAGTACAACCCGCTCTGGGGCACAAACAAGCTGCGCTCCATGAAGCTTCCTCTGGGATGGGGCATTTCTCAGGAAATCGTAACGATTGACGGCAGCAGCTATCAAATTTACCGGAACAATATGCAGTCTGTGTTCTCAGAAATGGTTCAGGGCGCCGACATGGTAATCTTCAACCGCTGTAAAAAGGAAGATCCTCTTGCAAATTACCGGCGTGGATTAAAAGTCGTCAATCCGTCCTGCGAAATCAGTTTTGAGGATGAGGACGGCGAACTGATTGATCTGTTTGAGGACAGCGTTCCTTATGACATGAATGCCAGCCCGATCGAGATTGAAGATGTCGATTACGGTATTTTCTATGTCGATATGGATGACCACCCGGAGAAGTATGTCGGAAAAACGGTTCGTTTTAAGGCACGCGCCATGAAAAGTAAAAAGAAAAATGCCGAATACTTCGTACCCGGCCGCAGGGCGATGACCTGCTGCGCGGACGATGTGCAGATGATCGGTTATCTCTGCAAAACCCCGCTCGCCGTCCATTTAAAGCATGGAGAATGGGTACAGGTAACCGCAAAGGTGGCCTATGAATATGAAAACTTCTATCACGGTCAGGGACCGGTGCTGTATGCAACCCAGGTAAGCCCCTGTGAACCGTTAGCGGAAGAAATGGTCTATTTTAATTAGAATACCGGTTCGGCTTTCAAAAAAGGGATGCCGCAAATTCTGCGGCGCCCCCTTTACCTGACTCATTTTATTCTGTTTCAGCCGATAAGCTGTTCATAAAATCATCCAGCGACGCGGTATCTACACTGTAGGTCTTTCCCTGTGCGCTTTGATTCTTCATCAGGCTGCTGTAACCTGAATATCCAACCCACCCGATCAATATGACTGCAACCAGAATCCCGCACGCCTTTCCCACAAAATTCCGGCGCTTCTCTTTCTTCATCTGTTTCTGACGGTTTTTTTTCTCTTCTTTATAGCGGTCAACTTTTGCCTGGCTCATATGGTACACTCCTTATTCTAATTTCTTTCTTAAAGCAAAACTGCTTTTCTGAAATTAAGTATACTATATAATTGTGAACTTTGCACGAATTTTTCAAAAAAAGTCGAAAAATATATTCCTGAATCTTTTATACCACTGCAATGACGCCGCCATCATTAGCGTACATACTGCTGACGCCTGCGGTATCAAGGATAATGACGTCCTTAAATGTCCTTTTCTTCATCAGAGCGTCTTTGAGCCCCACTGCCCGTTCCAAACAATTGCAATGGGAAATTGCCAGTATCTTTTCCTCCGGCCGCTTTACTTTTTTGGCAATGGACTCTGCCATCTTTATCATTGCCCGGTTCATTCCCCGCGCCTGGCTAATCTGGATAATGGTCCCCGCATCCGTAGAACCCATAACCGGCTTGATATTCAGCGCCGTGGCAACCAATGCTTTCACAGTGGTCAGCCTTCCGTTTTTGCGAAGTGTCTCCAGATTTTCCAGTACAAACCATGTATCCTGCTCTGCGATATAAGCCTCCACGGTCTCGACGACTTTTTCAAAAGGCATCCCCGCTTCCTCACACTCCTGAATTTTCAGGCCGATCAGCGTTTCACCTACCGATGCGGAACGCGAATTGAACACATGAACTTTTGCTCCCGGACACTCCTCCAGGTACATATTCTTTCCGAGGACAGCGCTGTTATAAGAACCGCTCAGCTCCGAGGACAATGTTACCGCATACGCATGATCCACGCCACAGTGAAATGCTTCTCTGTAAACTTCCGGAGAAGGGCAGGCGGATTTCGGACAATTGGGGCTGTCCGCCACTTTCTTTAGAAAATCCGCCTGGTCAAATGTCGCATCATCTATAATCACATATTCATCTACCTGTAACGTAAGCGGCGCAGATACAAAATGTCCGCTCTTTTGCATCTCCTCTGTCAATTCTCCGCAACTGTCGATTACTATTTTATAACTCATAAAACATGCCTCCATCTCTTCATCTATAACATCCAAATAACATCATCGTTTCTATATGTAGTTTTAGATACTACGTAATCTTAACATATATATTCCATTTTGCATAGGGGTTTTCTCTTTGCTTTTTCAATTTTTTCAGTGTATACTAAAAGAAACCTGTCAATTCTTTCAGAACATTATTTGAACATGAGGACATTTTTATGATTTCACTTCACATTTTAGACGTCAAAGGATTCATGTCCCAGCTCCTGCTGCGGGATACCTTCGATCACTTTTATCTCACAGAAGCATCTGTCACAACCTTTTGCACCTTTCGGATTGACGGACATCTGCAAAAAGATTACTACTCTTTGGAGGAACGAAAGCAGGAAGAATTCTCTCTGCCTTATTCCTTCTGGAAACAGGTTCGCCCCTTTTGTCTGGAGCTGATCAAAGGAAAAAAGACTCCGTTAAACTTCCGAATCACCTTTCAGCTTTCCGCATCCAATACGGAAAAACTACTGCGGCAGACCAGAACTTCCTTTACTTCTTCCGATGTAAACGGACTCTACCTGAATCTTCACTACGACGGACATTCTCTCCACTGTGTGACCGGCACGTCCCTGAACCTTTTCACAATGGATAAATCTCTGGAACACACCTGGGATGAAATGGTACGGAAATTCTTCCGCTCCAGAGAAATCCCGGTAGAGTGAGGATTGACAAATACGGAAATGTCTGCTATGATACGAAGAACTCTTTGCACTGCATATAAATCTACAGTACAAACTGAGCAGACCGTGATTGTCTTTTCATGGGGTCGGGTCACAAAAGTGACAGTGGAATCTTTCATCCACGGGACAGTAGTTGCTAATACTGATTTCGTGGGTGTTTTTTATTTTGTCCAACAAATGGATTCTCAAAACATCCCGCAGATATGAAGCGCTATAGAGGAATGAATTTTTCAGGAGGACAGCAAAATGGAACAAAACAAACCTTCAGCAGCCACGGATTCTATTCTGCCCGAAAATTTCCAGAAAGTGGCAAACCGGGTGTCTGTCGTTACAATTATCGGAAACCTGATACTTTCTGTCATGAAGTTTTTGGCAGGAACTCTGGCACATTCCAGCGCGATGATCAGCGACGCGGTTCATTCTGCATCGGATGTGTTCAGCACCGTGATTGTCATGATCGGCATTAAATTCTCTTCAAAAGAATCAGACAAAGAACACCCTTACGGGCATGAACGCCTGGAGTGCGTGACGGCTCTGATTCTGGCAATGGTTCTTTTTCTTACCGGTCTTGGCATTGGAATTGACGCCCTGAAAAATATTCTTCCCGGCAGTCGCCGTGAATTACAGATACCGGGCATGTTCGCCCTGGCCGCGGCAGTCATATCCATTATCAGCAAAGAAGCGATGTATTGGTATACGATGATCCATGCGCGGAAAATTGACTCCAGCGCATTGATGGCCGACGCCTGGCACCACCGTTCCGACGCCTTTTCTTCCGTGGGCGCATTGATTGGAATCGCCGGCGCGCGGCTTGGTTTTCCCGTCATGGATCCCATCGCCAGCCTGGTGATTTTTGGATTCATCCTGAAAGCCGCCTATGACATATTTAAAGACGCCGTTGATAAAATGGTAGACCATTCCTGTGATGATCAGACGGAAAAAGAAATCCATGACTGCACGCTGAAACACCCGGAGGTAAAAGGCATTGATCTTCTCCAGACGCGTATTTTCGGGAATAAAATCTATGTGGATCTGGAAATTGCCCTGGATGGTTCTTATTCTCTGCAAAAGGCGCATGAGATTGCGGAAGAAGTACACGATGACATTGAACAGCATTTTCCGAAAATCAAACACATTATGGTACATGTAAATCCGGTCAAAAAGTGATACGCTTGAAAAGACGGAAGCTATGAAGGATACCCGCAGATTAGAAGCAGGGTACGGAGGATATATGACTATGCAGACTGAATATCATATCCTTGTCGTGGATGATGACAGGGCCATCGTAAATATTTTAAAAACCTCCCTGCGCCAGGCCGGATACCAGGTATCCACAGCGGACAATGGCAACATGGCCTGCCGCATTGCCGAGCAGTCGCATCCCCACCTGATCATCATGGATGTAATGATGCCAGAGTGCAACGGCATCCTGGCTACCATCCGTATCCGTGAACAGAGCAACGCGCCCATTCTCATGCTCTCTGCCAGGGCGGAAGGCAGCGACCGGGTGCTGGGGCTGGAAGCAGGCGCAGACGATTACCTGGTGAAGCCCTTTTTCCAGCAGGAACTTCTGGCGCGGGTAAAAGCACTGCTGCGCCGCTATGACCATCTTGGCTCGATTCGGGAAGAAAATACGAAGGAAGAAAAACTCTCTGTGGGAGATATCATCC
This sequence comes from uncultured Lachnospiraceae bacterium, assembly GCA_905200565.1. Next base: position 954 of record CAJKKX010000123.1, on the reverse strand, counting down.
TGAACCTCTCCCAAAAGAAACTGTACGTGCGGGGAGAACCGGTGCGGCTGACTGCCACGGAATTCAAAATTTTGCAGTTAATGATGGCGCATCCCGGACGCATTTTCCCGGCAGAGGAGATTTACGAACGGGTCTGGAATACAGACGCTTACGCAGTAGAAAATACTGTTATGATACATATCAGCCGCATCCGTGAAAAGCTGGAGATTAATCCACGGAAACCTGAATATCTGAAAGTTATATGGGGGATTGGATATGTCTTTGAAAAACCATAAAACGCTGCCCTGGATCTGCTGTATGCTTGCAGCGCTTTTTCTCTCCGCAGGGCTGACGATTCTCAGTATCGATAACCGGGAAATTGCAAACGATGAAATTCTCTCTTCCGAAGTTTCCTATGTTCTGGACTCTGAAAGCGAATTTCCTGTCTGGGACACAGAAATTGCCATGCCGCCCTATGGAGAAACTGAATCCACTTCCGAAGAAGGCGCAGGAATCCTCCCTTTTGCGGGCTTTGGCCTTCTGGCAGCCGGGGGAATCCTCTCCGTGTTCTTTCTCTTTGTGATGCGCCAGAAACGTCCGTATCTTGGACCTGAGACAGAACTGTTCCTGCTTTCCCTGTGCATTCCTCTGATTCGGCGTTTCCTTCTGAATGCCCCGGTATTTCTTGGACGCGCCGTGTGGGTCTTTCTTCCTTCCTCTGTGCGTATAGGAATTCTTTGGGTTCTTTTTTCAGCGGCTCTGGTCTGTGCCAGAGGAATCCTGGGCTGGCTGCGAAGCGGCTTTCCCCTGGACTGGAGCGCCGGACACCGGCTTGGACTTCTCTTATCCGGCTCTTCCAGGAAACAAAGCCGTTACCTGCTCTTCCAGTTTACCTGGAGCGCTTTTACACTTCTCTTTGGTATCCTGCTGCTGTTCTTTGCACAACAAAAACTTTTCTTTCTGCTTCCCGGAATC
>CAJKKX010000122.1 GCA_905200565.1 uncultured Lachnospiraceae bacterium | reverse complement strand
CCGCCGCTCGCGGCGGGAAAATAATATGTACCAGAAAACGCCGGTGATAATACACACAGTAATAAGAGATAAAATAATCAGCATGTGATATGATTCCTTTCTGCAGACAGGGCACTGCTCAGACTGCCCACATATATCCGATACCATATATGGTTTTAATATATGCGGGATTCGCGCTGTCGTCCTCCAGCTTATCTCTCAGCCGCTTGACGGCGACTGTCAGAGCATGCTCATCTACATATTCGGTGTCGCCCTGCCAGACAGTATCGATTAAATAGCTCCGGCGGATGGCGGCGCCTCTGTTTTCTACGAGAATGCGCAGCAGGCGCTGCTCCGTTTTGCTCAATTCAATGTGCTGTCCGTTTTTGGAAAACAGCATTTTATTAAAATCAAAGATAAATCCATCGATGGAAATGCCGCTGTCTGTTTTTGTGCAGTCCCGAAGCTGTACGGCGGCGCGCGCCCGCAGAACCATCAGGCTGAACGGTTTTGTGATGTAATCGTTGGCGCCCGCCTCCAGCCCGGTAACGATGTCAAGGTCCATATTGTTTACGGTAATCAGTATGATGGGCGTGCGGCTTTTTGCGCGTATTTCCCGGACAAAATCAATGCCGCTGCCGTCCGGAAGATTGACGTCGAGAAGAATCAGGTTGAGACTGTTTTCCTGCAGGCACTGCCGTGCCTGCGCAAGCGTGCGGCAGGGAAAGAAGATGCGCCCCGGCTCCTTCAGGGAAAGGCAGATGCCCTCGTTCAGTTTTTTATCGTCTGCAATGACAGCAATTTTTATATCCATTCTATTCCTTTCCGGAACCGGTCTGGCCATCTGTTATGTTCCTGAGAGGATATTTCGGAAGGTCAAACCGGTCCACATCGTAAACCAGCCGCTGCGGACTTCCCTCGCGGGAGAGCATTAAAGTCTGTCTGTTCTATAAGAACGGGCTTTGCAGCAATATAGATTTTTGCAGGCAACAGGGCAGCCTGGCGGAACTGTTACCGGGTTTTCATAAAAATATCATAGAGTAAAATCATAAGATTGACAATGGTTTTGGGTTATTTTTTTCTTGAATAAATAATTATTACAAACTATACTTGATTTATAATAACAATAAGTTTTCATATACAAAGCGAATAAAAAGGAGAAATGAATGGGAAGGAATATAAATATTATTACTGATATTGATGGGAATAAGGTTGTAATGATTAATAGTATTATTTTTAATTGTACATGTTGGTTCGGATTTTCCGGATGAATATGCAAATTCTAACTATACGCACAGACTGAAAGGGGCAAGTGCAAAGGCAAAAGCCAACGCAATACAGGGATTGCCGGAATTAGTAGAAATTTCAACGAAAAAGGAATTTCAGGAAAATCGGAAAAATAAGCACAGAAAAGATGCTCAATATGGGTGGTACAGATATGAATCCTGGTTTGCGTTACCGGTCTTAACAGAAGAAGGCAGGGTGGAAAGATAGAAAATATTATCTGTATGATATTATGGAAATAAAAAAAAGAAACGGGAAAGCTTTTCCAGTCAGATGACCATACTCAGTAGAAGACCCCATTTCCTTTCTAAGAGTATTCTAACGGAAGAAGCATTCATTTGTCAACAGAAAAACTGATTGACAGATATATAGTAAAGTGCTATTATGTCGTTAGGCGATATGTCGATACTCGACATATCGAAAAGTAAACGGACAGGGGATAGAAAATTGGAGCAGATCATTAAAAAATATATTCCAATGACAGAAACTACCTACTATACACTGCTTGCTCTGAAGGAGGAAAGGCATGGGTATGCTATCATGCAGTTTGTCCGTGAACTTACGGAAAACCGTATCCATATGGGCACCGGCACGCTTTACACGATGCTCGGTCGTCTGGTGGAGGATGCTCTGATCGAGGTAGTGTCGAATGAAAACGGGAAAAAGGTGTATCGGCTGACTCCGATGGGGGATGAAATTTTAAAAATGGAGCTGGAGCGCCTGCGCAAGCAGCTCAGAAACGGGGAGGAAATCTATGGGACAGACCGTTCGTAAAACAAAATTTATTCTGAGTCTGATGCGGGAGAAATTCTGGCTGGAGGAGATGGCGCAGCAGGGGCTGTTTTTAAAGAATATCAATCTCGGCGTTATCTATACCTTTGAAAAGGGAAATCCGCAGCGTCTTGTATACGATGTGGACCGGTTTGACCTCCCGAAGTATCCGGTGCTGAAGGAAATCCAGGATCGGGAAATGTTTGTGTCGCTGGCGGAGGAGATGGGCTGGCGGGAAATTACACACGATGAAGATATGAATTATTATTTCTGCAAGCCTTATGAGGAAGATGGCATTAACGAAATGTACGATACGGAGGAAGAACGGCGCATTCACGCGTTGAAATACCGGGATCGGTATCAGAATGCGGCGCGGATAAACTATAAATGTGCGATGGCGTTTGATATTCTCATGCTGCTTCTTGCATTTCTGATCAGGAGCCTGTTCCCGTTTATGCTGGGGTTTGTGTGGAGCACGATCCTCATAGTATTCGGTTTCTGGTGTGAAGGGATCGCGCAGATGTGCGAAAGAGAATTCCGGATGGGTGCGCGGGAGTGGCTGCGGGCAAACGGAAAGAAGAGCGATACAAAAAAGGAATACCGGCTGTTTCTCACCACAAAGGGGCTGACAAAGTATTTACAGAAGCAGAGCGCGAACGGCTGGCATATTATCAGAAGCAGTGCAGTCTGTTACAGCTTTGAGAATGGACCGCAGCAAACGCTGTATTACACGGTGGATTCTAAGGCGGCGGTGAACAGAAGAAGGCGCGCACGGCATCTTCAGAAAATTGAGGATGGAAAGGATATCAACCAGCAGAACAACGACTGGCAGGGGGAAAGCGTAAAGGAGGCAGAGCAGAATGGGATGGAGTTTGCCTGTGCCTACGCGAATAACCAGATCCTGTACAGAAGCGGCAGTCAGGTCGATTTTGGAAAAAAGAATATGTTTTTATACTCCTGGTTGTTATATTGGGTGATTTTTATTGCAGTTGGCTTTATTTTGGGCTTTATTACGGGTTATATTTCTACATAGGGGAGAATTGACATTTTCGTAAGAGAGCTTAAACTGGTATATGATGCCAGGGTTAAAAGGTCATAAAAATTATTTAGGGGAAGAGGAGAAAAATGAGTCTGATCGTAAGAAACCTTTCAAAAAAGTATGGCGATAAAACAGTTGTAGACAATCTGAGCTTTGAGATGGCGAAGCCGGGCGTATTTGCGCTGCTTGGCACAAACGGCGCCGGAAAAACGACGTCCATCCGCATGATGCTGAATATGCTGTCAAAGGACAGCGGTGAGGTGCTCTGGAACGGAAAGCCGCTTGACACATCCGTCTGCAATGTCGGTTATCTCGCCGAGGAGCGCGGTCTGTATCCCAAGTATACGCTGATGGATCAATTGATCTATTTTGCAGCTCTGCGCGGCATTTCAAAGGCAGAGGCAAAAAAGCGCATCAAATACTGGGCGGGACGGCTGGAAGTTGAGGAATATCTGTATCCGACGGAGCTTCCGGCGGCAGACGAAGATCAGTTGGGTGGAAAGGCAAAAAATAAAAAGCGTGCGAAAAAACAGCCGCCGAAGAAAGCGGATCAGCTTTCCAAGGGAAACCAGCAGAAAATCCAGTTTATGACGGCGCTTTTGCCGGATCCGGATCTGCTGATACTGGATGAACCGCTCTCCGGGCTTGATCCGGTAAATACGGATCTGTTCAAGAGCATTATCCGGGAGGAAATTGCAAAAGGCAAGTACCTGATCATGTCCAGCCACCAGATGGCGACGGTGGAGGAGTTCTGTACCGACATCGTCATTTTAAACCGTTCAAAGACGGTTCTGCAGGGGCATCTGAATGATATTAAAAAGAGCTACGGCAGGATCAATCTCTCTCTGAAAACGGAAGTCGATGTAAAGGAGTTGATCGCGAAAGCGGGACTTATGATTGTCACAGAAAAGGAATGTGAATATCAGCTTCGTGTGTCGGGAGAAGAGCAGGCGAATGCTTTCCTGAAAATGCTGATCGAGCATGATGTCCGCGTGATCACGTTCGACCTGCGCGAGCCGTCGCTGCACGAAATATTCGTGGAAAAAGTAGGTGATGCACATGAAGATTAGCCGAAATGATTTTACCGGAACCGGTAAGGTGTACCGCTTCACGCTCGGACAGATGCTGAAGGGAAAGGCAAATGTTATCACGCTTTTTATCCTTCTTCTTTTCGCGGCTGTCAGCATACCGGTGATGACGCTTCTGATGGGCGGGGAAAAGACGGTATCTGCAGACATTACATCTGTTTATGTGAAAAATGATACCGGATATGAGCTGGCGCTGGCGGAGGTGCCGATAAAAAACGAGATTTTTGCAGATACTTCTTTTGCGGAAGTAACGGAAGAAAAGAAGCCTAAGGAAATCGGCGCTTCGGAAGTGTACCTTCATCTAAGCAGAAATGCGGGCAGCTTTGAGATAGAAGCAGTTACCGCGGAGACGAAGGATTTCTCAGACGCAGAGCTATCACAGTGTACGGAAGTTTTTTCTGCGCTGCTGGATGAGGCGCGTTATGCGCAGCAGGAGGCGACGCCGCAGCAGATTGCTGTTCTGACAAGCGGATACAGTACGAAAACAGAGTCCGTCACTGAATTTTATGAGGAGGAAGAGGATAACTTTGACGCCAGATTTGGCGTGCAGATGGCATATTCTATTTTTGTGCTGATGCTCTGCACATTTGTTTCCTCCTACATCATTCAGAAGGTGATCGAGGAAAAGGCGTCGAAGCTGGCGGAGCTTTTGATGGTTAGTGTGAAGCCGCTTGCTATGCTGCTTGGAAAGATTCTTGCCGTTATGACGTATGTGTTTGGACTGATCGTTTCTTTGCTGGCGGTGATGGTTGCTTCCTATGCCGTTACCGGACGGTTTGCAGATACTTCCGTCGTTATAAACCAGTTTACTGCGATGGGGATTAACGCGGAGAGCTTTCGGCTTTCACCGGCAGCGGTTCTGGTTCTTCTGGCGTCGATTCTGCTTGGTTATCTGACAGTTTCGCTGCTCAGCGGGCTGATCGGCACCGGATGCTCCACGATGGAGGATGTGGAGCCTGCGAATATGGCAATAGTAATGCTGGTGCTCATCGGATATCTGGCGGCGGTGATAGCGGTTGCCGTGGACTCTACTGCGGTGAATACGGCGGTTGCGCTCATACCGATAGTATCCATTTTCTGTGCGCCGACATATTATATTACAGGGAGCATAGGAATCGGCATTGTTATATTGTCCTGGCTTATACAGCTTATTGTCATTGCGTTTCTGGCATATGTATGCGCGAAGGTGTACCGCGATCTGATGATGTATCGCGGAAGCCGTCTGAAGCTGAGCGGATGGATCGCGATGCTTGGCAGAAAACACACAAGGGAGGCGCGTTGATATGAAGAGCATAGGAAAAATATTTTCATTTACTTTTATGCAGCATATAAAAGGCAAGGGCTACCGCAATGCGACGATCTGGATCACGGTACTTTGCTTCCTGCTTCCTGCACTGATCATGCCGGCAATCGAGTATTTTGGAAAAGATGAGCAGTATGAGAGTAAGATCACAAAGGTTTATGTGATCGACGGGGAGCAGAATCTGACGGATTACAGCTTTTTAAACAGCGCCGATCCGGAGCAGTTTCAGAATATCGATTACGAAATGGCAGACAGCGTTGAGCGTGCGGCAGAGATGGCGTCCGCAGACGGTTATGCGGTGCTTCTTGTGATAGAGAAGCAGGACAGTGCCTACCAGATATCCGTGCTTCTTCCGGAGGAAACGGAGCTTGAGAAAAAGGATGCATCTGCATATGAGGACTTTATTAACCGATATTTCCGCTACGTGCTGGTGCAGAAATCACAGCTTGCGTATACGCAGATTGCCGAGCTTACCATGCCCATTGAGGTTTCCGTGCGCGACACGGAGGCGCTGGAGGGAGAGACCGATGAGTATGCAGAGATGCGGGAAATTTTTGCGATGATGCTTCCTTATCTGAACATCATGGTGCTGTATTTTATGATCCTTGCATACGGGCAGGGAACGGCAAACAGTGCAATCATGGAAAAGACGTCGAAGCTGATGGATCTGTTTCTGGTATCGGTGAAACCGGGAGCGATGCTCCTTGGAAAAGTATTTGCGACAGCGGCAAGCGGAATTTTGCAGTTATTTTGCTGGATCGGCGGTCTTGTTGGAGGCTTTGCGCTTGGAACACAGCTTGTAAAAACAATAAATTCGCAGTCGGATATGGCAATTTTGCAGCTATTTGATGCTTTCGGAGAGATTTCCGGAATGTTTACGGTATCCGGCGTGATACTTGCGCTTCTGATGCTGGCGGCAGGGCTTCTCCTGTACTGCTCGCTGGCGGCGATCGGCGGCGCGGTTGCAGAAAAGCCGGAGGATCTTTCCAGTACGAATATGCTGTTTGTGATGGTGCTTCTTATCAGCTTTTTTGCCACGATGTACGCAGGCGGCACAAATTCGGATGTCCCGTGGGACGCCGTTACCTGGCAGGCGTGGATGCCGTTTACGGCAATCCTCGTCACACCGACTAAGATACTGCTTGGCGGAATGACAATACCGCAGGCGCTCGGTTCACTCGGCATTGTTGTGCTCACGGCGGTTCTGGTGACGCTGCTCGCCGGAAAGCTCTATAAAATGATGTCTCTTTATAAGGGGAATCCGCCGGGACCGGCAAAACTGATGGAGATGCTGAAAAATGACAGATCGTAAATATAAGGAGTATAGAAAATGCAGTTAGCGATGATATCTGCGATAGGTGTGGGCGGAGCCACCATTATTGGGGTGCTTCTGGGGTTTTTATTTCGGAAAATCCCACATGAACTAAATGACGGTGTGCTTGGAT
>CAJKKX010000121.1 GCA_905200565.1 uncultured Lachnospiraceae bacterium | reverse complement strand
GTGTCTGGCCATTGTATACCGCTGTAACCCGGTATCCAAAATCTCCCTGCTCCTGCAGCTTTAATGTCACTCCAACCGGAACATTCTGAATCGTATATTCACCGCCATTTGTTATCGTGAAACTCTTGCTTTCTGTTGTATCGCCATCTGTATAGCTGTAATTGAAAGTAAATTCTTTCGACACATCGCCCATGTTTCCGGTTACGCTCTTTTTAATGGTCAGATTCACCGTGCAGCGCTTCCAGATAGCGTAAAGCGTTGTCGTACCCTTCTCAAGAACAATGGTCCCTGCTCCCAGTTCATAAGTCGGAGTCACCGCATTCGGATCCTCATCCCAGCCGAGCAGCTCGTAATTTGCGCGTGTGAAATGTGGGTTCTGACCGTCCATGTTATCCCAGACCGTCACCGTGCTGTTGCGCGCCCAGCTCTCCATTACGTTCGAACCGGTACCGCCATTCGCATCGTAGATCAGCGTCACGGCATCCGCAGACCACTGCGCCTCAAACTGCATATAGGTACGAGTCACCGGCACGTATCTTCCCGGTTGGTAGATTTCTCCGTTCGGAGCCTTCCATCCGACAAATTTAAGCGTACCGTCTGTCGGTACCCCGCTTGGCCACTCATCTGTATAATTCGGCATCTGCACAGAAGCCTCATTGATCTCAAATTCACGTTCATCGACAACTTCCTGCGTCTGGTTGTCACCGCCGATGCCGGGGAGATAGCTTACCTTGCCAGTCGAGCCTTCCCATACAGCATAGAGCTTCAGGATTCCGTTTTCATCCACATGATCCGCACCTACCGCTGAGGTAAAATCGAAGCTCTCCAGCTTTCCATTCTGATACCAGTACCAGCCTTTAAAGATACTCTGGACAGCCTGCGGAACCAGCTTGTCGTCAATTGAGCCGCCTTCCGCAAAGCCTTGCTCCGCATACGGGGTCGTATCATCCGTATACAGATAATATTGCGCAAGGTATTGGCTCGGCTCCCACTTTGCATAAAGATCCAGATTTCCGGTAATCCGGGAATTTTCATCCGGGACATACTCCGTTCCCGTCGTACAATCCGGATCTGTATACCACCCTGCAAAGCGATACCCTTCTTTTTTCATGTTCGGCTCTGTAATTTTAAGCAGATCCTTGTCGTCGTTATAGATCCAGTCGCCATAGAGATAGTTTGCGCTTTGAACGTCTAAATCGTCTGTCTGCGTATAAAGCCTTAACGTAAATTCACTGCGGTCATAGAGGAGGATCTGACATCCGTCCCCGTTCTTAATGCTATCAGGAAATACTGAGTCAAACTTATTTTTAAGCGAACCGCCATTAACAGTAACGTTTCTTATTGACATCCGATTGCCATAATTATCTTTCAGCGTTCGTTCCCCTGCAATGGGGGTACATCCCTCCAGAGCTTTGTAGCCTACAGTGCCAGTGCTAGTCATGATCATCTGGCAGGCATCTGTATAAATAGTATAGTTTTTATCTCCATACGTAAAATCAGCCGTTTCACCCGGCAGGGTTGTCCGGGCATAAATCCCCCAAAGCTTTGTAACCGGATGCTCCTGGGCGGTCAGCGCTCCGGTTCCCACCAGCACGCCATCTTCTATGCTCAGGCCATTGCTTCCATACATAAATAAAGATGACTCCAGCGTATACATATTCGTCGTCTGCATATGCCCATCCAGACACCCCCATGTATCAAAAGTATTACTGCCCGAGTTATCGTTTTCTACCCATCCAACCTGTGCCCAGACCGGGACAATATTCTGTCCATACTTCGCGGTAAAGGAGTAAACAAATCCGTTATACCCATTCGATCTTTTTGTTTCATATACAACCCCATACTTTTCCCGGTTGTCCGCTGTTATATATTGATCGATATCAATCGACCCATTGCTATTCAAAGCATATGTAAACGTCAGCGTTACCCGCGCGCGGTTATAGTAAACCAGCATTACCGTGGAGCCGTCCGGCATCACCTGACGCTTGTTTGATGCGCTGGAATACTGATAGTAGGTATCGCGCACATCATTAATCGAAGCGTTCCTATTTCCACTGGCGTCATTCGTCGCATAGCCCGTCAGCTCTCCGTCAGCGGTTTCCGCATAGCGCACGCTATGGGTCTGATCGATTCTGGTAATATTACTCTTCTCAATGGAAAGATAGCTTCCCGCCGGAGCATATACCGTGGTGCTTGCTCCTGCCGGAGTATACCCGTCATCGTCCGCATTCTCATACATATAGACAAGCTTCACCGGCACCAGCTGGGCATCCCAGAAAGCGTAAAGCCTGATATCTTCGTTAATTGGCGTATCAAAATCAAATGCCGTGTAATTCTCCGGGTCAGAGGACCAGCCTTTAAAGGTATAGCCAACCCGCGTCGTTGTCGGCTCTGCAGCCTTCTCGCCTTCCACCAGGTTCTGCGTCGGTACTGCCGTGCCTCCGTTTGAGACAAACGACACAGTAACCTTTTTGCCATACCACGCATAAAGGTTCAGCGTGCTCTCTTCTCCCGTCAGTACACTGCTGACAGGCTGACTAAGATCAAAATCTTCCAGCTCTGAGACAGGCGTTTCGCCCTGCATATCCTTGGACCATCCGCAAAAAAGCATTCCTTCCATTTCAAGAAGACCTGCATCTGCGGTGTAGCTGGCCGTCTCTCCCTCAACAACATCAACCGTCTGAAGAACCGTCTGGCCATCCTGGCTGTAGAAATTCACATGGTATTTCCCATCGTCATCCGCAGCATACAGCGCATACAGCACCGGTGAAAATTTATCCGAGGTAAACCCCACCGTACCGGACGGAGCCGCAGCTTCCGTCAGCGCATTTGTGATGTTTCCGTTTTCATCGGCGTGATAGACCCGCGCTTCCTCTGCTTCCTTCACGATATCCATCCCTGAATATCGGATGCTCACCTGCCCGTCCAGCTCATGCATCTCATTTCCATCGGCATCATAGAAGGTGATATCAAAGCCAATGAGCTGGACAACCTCTTTTTCTGCTCCTGACAGAGAATCGTTAATTGTTTTCTCCATCGTCTGCAGCATATCTGCAGTAAGCGACCTTACCGTCACGGTCGTCCCCTCGGGAAGGATCCCTTCCGGCGCGTAGATACTTACAAGAACGCCGTCCACGGTTTCCTCATACGTAAACTCCGGCTTTCCCGCTTCCGTAACCTTCTCCGGCTCGCTTTCCTGCTCAGCGGTTTCCTCTTCTGTGACAGTTTCGCTTCCTGTCTCACTGCCCGCTTCACTGATGGATTCGCTGCTTTCCTCACTGACGGCTTCGCTGTCTGTCCCGCCGGACGTCTCCGTCACCTGTTCCGGCGAAGCATTGTTTTCAGTCAGCTCCGTCCCGGTCTCGCCGACTGTCTCCGTCAGCGTCTCAGACGGGAGCGTTCCATCCTCTGTCCCGCTCTCCTGTGATGCAGGCTCCGTCACAGGCACGCCTGCTGTCTCCTCCTGGAACGCCGCCGGTGTTTCCGACTCATACGAGGCCGTCTGCGGCGTTGTCTCCGCTTCCGTACCGCCCTCCGTGATGGGTTCTGTCAGCACGGTTCCCTCCGCGATCGCGGAAATACCGCCCCCGCACAGCAGGGATACCACCATGACCAGCGCCATCAGGAATGACAATGTTTTTTTCACTTTCCTTTGCATTCCACATTCTCCATTCTTCTTTTTTTCAGACGCACTGTTGAACGACAGCCGATCACCACATAATATCTGTTATGGGGTATTTCCGAAAAGAAATGCCGCTTGAAATGCCTTTATCGCGGCTGTAAAACGAAAAAAGACGCCCTTTAAGGGCAGACATATCCCGACCGGAGAAAAATTTCTCCCCGGTCTGCTTTTTGTGTAATTTTTATGTTGAATTTTTTACACCGGGGTGCTAGAATAAAAATTGTTAAAAGATGGATACATATGTAATGACTGCTTCTTTACCGCATAACAGATATTATGCGGTATTTTTATGTCCCGGCATTCTGCACAAAATATCCGTTTTTCCGTATAGTCATGCAGCGCGTTTTACCGCCTCCCTTCCGAAACAGCTTTTCTCACACGACCAGCCCCAGATATTCGATCTGCTGCTTCTGCTCCTCGCTGCTGACAAGCGTGTAGATGCGCGTGGTGTTGATGCTCGCGTGCCCAAGCAGGTCCGCCAGGTGGGAGATATCCTTCTTCGCCTTATAATATGTGACGGCAAACAGGTGGCGGAGGTTGTGCGGGAATACCTTCTCCCGGCAGATGTTGGCCTCTTCGCAGAGCGCTTTCATGTCGTGGCAGATGTTACTCCGGTCGACCGGCTTTCCGCTTCTGGTCACAAAAATACTGTCCCCCGTGATCCCGCACTCAGTGACGTATCTGCGCAGCTTCCGGCAGAGCGCCGCGGGCAGCAACACTGTCCGCTGTTTTCCTTTGGAACAGACCCGTGCGCTCCCGGTCTGCAGTGATTCCACGGTGATGTAGCGCAGCTCGCTCACGCGGATCCCCGTAGCGCACAGCACCTGCATGGTCCAGTAAAGGCGCATCTTCCCTTTTTCCTTTGCAGTCTTCAGCAGACGGAGATATTCCGCCTTCGTCAGATCGCGTTCCCGCTCCCGGAAAGCTTCCTTCTGGATTTTCAGTGCCCTGACCGTACACTCGTGCCAGCCCATTGCTTTCAAAAATACATTGAGCGCCGCCAGCATCGAATTGACGCTCGCCGCGGCATAATGCGCTGTCAGATATTCCTTGTATGCGATCACGGTATGCTTGTCGATCCCGTTTTCCTCTTTTACGTAATCAAAAAACACCCCGACGTCATGCATATATTTCTCCACTGTCGCCTGCGCCTTTTCCTCCTCCAGCAATCTATCCCGAAATTCATTTAACATGCCTGCTTCCAGTACGCGCTTCATATCCTTTTCCTCTCTTTCATCCCAAAGTATTCCCGGCTTTCTGCGCTCCGGTATTCCTCATAGTATGCCCCGGATTCAGAAAGATTTGCAAGACAAAAACACCCGGCCGGACCATTCATCCAGTCGGGTGTTTATCATTGTTTTTTTAATTTATATTACCTGGATCTCACTGTTTCTTCCGCTATCTCCCTCATGCGCTCATAACACGCATCGAAAAAGATTTTGTACGCGCTGCAGAAATAGTTTTCATACGCTTTCTTCTGTGGATCCCAGTCCCGGTTGCGCTGGCAGCCGCCCCGGCAGATGTGATAATATCTGCACGCTCTGCATTCTGCGGACAGCTTCTGCGACCGCTCCAAAAATCCGATCTCCCGGCGGCGTTCATCGAGCGCATCCAGTCTGCAGTCGTTAAAATTTCCCAGGAGATATTCATCCGTCATATAAAAATCGCACGGATACACGCCGCCGTCCGCCTCGACGACGTACTGTATCCCGCAGGTTCCTCTCTGGTCGCACGCCTCCGGAAGGTAGCCTGCCAGAATGCTGATATAATTCTCAAACGTCCGAATATAAGGCTGCCGCTGTTTCTGCAGGTCGGCATACCAAAGCTCAAACAGGCGGGTCAGAAACACTCCGTATTCCTGCGGACGCAGAGCATATTCGTTCCGGCCGTGCGGCTCGCCCAGCGGGTCAAGGCAGGCAATGTACTGCTGGTACCTCCACCCGTGCCTGCGATAATTTTCATAAATCTCTTCGATCCGCCCCGCTACCCGCCGGTTCACTACCGTCAGAATGTTGTAGTCCACGCCGTACTCATCCAACAGCTTTGTGGCCCGCACAACACGTTCGTAGGTGGGTCCGCCGTCCTTTCCGTGACGGTAAGCGTCGTGAATTTCCTGAATACCGTCCAGAGAAACGCCGACCAGAAAGTGATTTTCCTTTAAGAACCGGCACCATTCCTCATCCAGCAAATAACCGTTCGTCTGAAAGGCATTTTGCACCTGGATGCCGTGTTTATTGTATTGTTTCTGGTATTCCACCGCTTTTTTGAAAAAATCAATTCCGCGCAGCGTCGGCTCTCCGCCCTGATAAGCATAGCTGATGCCGCCCTGGGCGCGCAGCATCGTCCTGCGGATAATATTCTTTAACGTCTCTTCCTTCATAAAACCAAAGGACTGCTGCGTCCGCTTTTTCGTCTCATCGCAGTAAAAGCAGTAATCGCACTTCATATTACACATACCGGACGAGGGCTTCATCAAAACACTGATCGGCGGCATAGTAAGTCTCCTTTTCGTAATCCTGCCAGAAATTTCTTAGTTACATAAACTGATAAATATTATACACGCAGATCAGCATGATCACACCCATCAGTCCGATAAACAGGCGGTTTACCACACTGCCGTCTATCTTTTTATTAATCGCTCTGCCCGCCATGCCTCCAAGGATCCCGCCGCCGACCATCAGCACCAGCAAAGCGATACTGAATTCCGGCACGGTCCGCGTCACCAGCGTGTTGATAAGACTGGTAATCTGCGAAAACAAAATAATATACAGGGAATTCTGCGCCGCCGTTTTCGTGTCCATGGAAAAGAAGAAAAACAGCACCACCAGATTGATCGGACCGCCGCCGATTCCCAGGAAGGACGAGCAGATGCCGAGCACCAGCCCGATTGCAACGCAGGGGGCAATACCCGTCACATGATGCGTTTTGATCTTATCTTTTCGGATGGTATAGAGCATTGTCCCAAAGGTAATCAGAAGCAGGCAGATAGCCTGGATCGCGCCCACCCGGTCTTTGTCGGCAAACATCTCCGTGAGATACTGGAACATCATTTTTCCTGCCACGCCGCCGAGCGCCGCGCCGACGGCAAGCGGCGTTCCGGTTTTCATATCCACCAGGGAATCCCCGCTCAGTTTTGCCTTTACAACGGAGTAACAGGACATCGACAGCACGGTGCAGCCCGACAAAAAGCTGATGGTCGAGACGCTCAGCACCCCGAACGCATCCAAAAGCGGCTTGATCAGCACGCC
>CAJKKX010000120.1 GCA_905200565.1 uncultured Lachnospiraceae bacterium | reverse complement strand
GGCGTCCTGCCGCTGGGGTTCTCAGGAGCGGCGGCGGTCTGGGCGGCGTTGTCCCTGATTGCCACGCCGGGGGAGGTAAAGGTGGACGAAACAGCCATTCCGCAGGTGGAGGAAATCAGACAGGAGCAGGTGGAGGCGAAATACAATATTATGATGGAAGAAAATCAGAAACAGCCGCAGGAGCCGGAGCACGGCGTGCTGATCGGCCTTGCAGGCGCTTATGCGGGAGCCAGGATTCCCATGACAGACGGCGAATACCTTCTGCTCGGCAGACAGGCCGACAACCATCTGGTGTTTGAGGGAGAGGAGAAGGTCAGCCGCAGTCACTGTCGAATCAAATGGGACGCCGGGCGGCAGAAATACCGCATCCGGGATTATTCCAGCACGGGAACCTATCTGAACGGCATGGAGAACTGCCTGCCGCAGAATCTGGATTTGGAACTGGAACCGGGAAGCAGGATTGCCCTGGGGGACGAAGGCAATGCGTTTTGCCTGAAATAAAGGAGTAGATAATTATGGCCAGTGAATTGTGCATGAATTGTTTTAGCGTAAAAGGGCAGTATGAGGTATGCCCGTTCTGCGGATATGTGGAGGGGACGCCGCCGAAACAGCCGCATTATCTGACGCCGGGCACCCTTCTGGGAAACCGCTTCATCGTGGGGACGGTCATCGGCGCAGGCGGTTTTGGAATCACCTATAAGTGCTTTGACACCACGCTCGGCGTGACGGTGGCGGCGAAAGAGTTCTACCCGGCGGGGCTGGTAAACCGTGCGCCGGGAGAGCGGCGGGTAGGGCTGCTCTCCGGTGATAAGGAAGGGCAGTACCGGGAACGTCTGGAGCGTTTTCTGATGGAAGCGCAGAGCGTGGCGCAGTTCGGGAAGGCAAAGGACATCGTGAACGTCTTTGACTTTTTCGAAGAAAACGGCACCGCCTACATCATTATGGAATATATCGACGGCGTGCTGTTAAAGGATTATCTGGACAAGCAGGGGGTCATCCAGCCGGAGGCCGCCATGCGTATCATTCTGCCCATTATCGAGGCAGTGAAAAAAATCCACAGCAAAGGCATCATCCACCGGGACATCAGCCCCGACAATATTTTCATTGCCAATGAAAATGAAATCAAAGTCTTCGACTTCGGCGCGGCACAGCTCACTACCAGCAAGGAAGGCATGGCGGCGGAGCCAGTCATTAAGGTAGGATATTCCCCGCTGGAGCAGTACCGGAATAAAAGTAAACAGGGATTCTACACGGACGTCTATGCAGTAGGAGCTATCCTCTATCAGATGCTCACAGGCGTAAAGCCCATCGAGTCGACCGAGCGGGAATTAAAAGACGAGCTGAAATCGCCCCGCGAGCTGGGCGTGAAGATCAGCGCAAATATGGACCGGGCGGTCATGGAAGCGCTTGGCGTGCGCCCGGAGCTAAGGTTTCAGGGAATCCAGCAGTTTCAGGACGCCCTGCTGAATAAGAGGATCGCCGAGTATCCGAAGGAGAAGATCAAGAAAAGAAGAAGGACGAGAAACTGGACGATCAGCCTGTCGGTCACGGCGGCGCTGGCAGCAGTCGTGGGAGTCGCTCTGTATTCCACCGTACTCAAACCGCAGAACCAGATCTTTGACGGTACGGTAAAGCCGGGAACGGAGATTACGGTATGGGTGGAAAACGAGGATCAGAAGTCACAGATCGAGGAGCTGGTGGAGAGTGGGTTCAAAGAGGGAGAGAGAAAAGAGGAAGATGAAAAAATAAGGAAAATGCAGGAGGAGAATGAACAGGTCTCCGTAAAAGTGGAAGTACAGGAAAACATGGAAGAGGCTTTGGAAGAAGCGCAGAACGACGACAGCATTTCCGCTCCGAATATGTTCCTGACCGACCACGTGTCGAATCTGGAGGATTACCGTCTGGTTTCCCTAAAGGAGAACGTCTATGCGTCCCTGGATATGGAAAAGTATCTGTACCTGTCCGAGTTCGAAAAGAAGTATGGCAGTCTGGAGGAGATACCGACCGGGCTGGACACGCTTCTTCTGTATGCGTGCCAGATTGACTATCACAAGGATAATACGCTGGACACTTCTGAATTTCAGGAAAATCAGGCGGATACCATCGAGCTGTCCGAGCTTTTCGGAGATAAAGAGTATCTCACAGATGACGGCAAGCTGAATCCAGGGCTGGCCTTTTTCCGGAAAGAATCACTGGCGGATACCCTGCTGCTGATGGACTATGACGTCTGGGGAAAGGTCGTACAGAAAGGGACGCTTCCGGAACAGCAGCTTCTGGAGAACCTCGCCCATATTCAGGGGTTCCAGAAGAAGGCATCCGAGCGGAAGAAGGATAAAACGAGGAAGTACCAGATCAATCGGGCACAGAAGGATTGTAAAATCTACAGCGGGAATATCGTGAGCGGCGTGGCGTACCGTGCCGTGATGGATGAGGCGGAAAAAGCGGATGTAAAAGAGGCGAACCCTCTGGCCGGGTATAAAACTTATGTGATTACCCAGGACGGAAAAATGCTGGTGGACTTCTCCGAGCGCTACGCCATCCTGAAGGAATCCAGCAAAGACCAGCAGACGGCATGTATGCGGCTTCTCTGGGTCATGATGACCGGGGACGGGCAGGCGAAGAAAAACACGCGGGGACAGACCACGTATCCGATTCTGAAAAGCAAGTTCGAGGAATTTCCGGCTTATAACGCACGCTACGGGGGATTCTTCCGTCTGGTGGACGCGCGCAGCGAGTGTGTGCTGGCGGGAAGCGAAAGCCGGGTGGCGCAGCGCTTTGCGGCGGGACTGGGGAAAAAGGAAACGGAAGAGGAACTGCAAAGATATTGCGAGGGGTATGTATCGGAGTAAAAAGAGAAAAAGGAGAGAAACGAAGATGAAAGTAAGAAAAAAACTGATGGCTTATTTCCTGTGCCTGACGATGGCGGCGTCTGTGCTGCCGATGCCAGCGGTGAGGGCAGAGGGGGAAGGGACGACACGGGGAAGTGAGGATACAGAAAAGGCAACGTGTAATCATGAATATGGATATTTCAAATGGGTCTGGGAAGCAAACGGAGAAGGCGGGTACAGCGCAAAAGCCCAATTTACATGTAGTAAGTGTGCCGAGGGAACAGAGGGGCACATGGAAGAAGTGGAAGCGAAGGTAACCAAGAGTACAACAGATGCGACATGTACAGAAGCCGGGGAAGAAATCTATACAGCGGAGGCAGAGTTTCAAGGTAAAAAATATACAGGAGAGAAAACAGTAAGTATTCTTCCTAAAGGTCATAAATATGGAGAGCCTGAATGGGTCTGGGAAGAAGATGGAAAAGGAGGTTACAGCGCAAAAGCCAAATTCACATGTAGCAAGTGTGCCGAGGGAACAGATGGACACATGAAGGAAGTGGAAGCGGAGGTAACAAAGAGTACGAAAGATGCAACATGTACAGAAGCCGGGAACGAAACCTATACAGCGAAGGCAGAGTTTAAGAAAAAATTATATACAAAAAATAAAGAAGTAAGTATTTCAGCAACAGGCCACAAATGGAATGACAAGCCAACGGTGGATATAAAACCTAAGAAAAATAAAGAAGGAAAACAGAGCATACATTGTGGAAAATGCGGAGCCACAAAAAATGTCAGTGTGATTCCGGCAAAGAATATTACTTTTAATTTGGCGAAGGCTCAAAAGGTTATCAGCGACGTTTCAGACTGCAAATTTACTCTCGACAAGAAATATAAAAAGTATTTTGTAATCAGTAAGAAAGGAAAAATTAGTGTAAAGAAAAAACATTTTGTAAAAGTTTGTCAGTCAGTCAAATCTTTAAAAATCAAAGTAGCAATAGATAAAAAGACATACACAGTAACGACCAAAATTCAGATTCCAAAACCGAAGGTGGCCATAAGCAAAGAGAGTATCAGGGTAGGAAATGTAAGCGGATACCGATATAGATTTAAATATGATATTAAGGGAGCAACCAAAATACAAGTCCGCATCAAGAAAATGCAGTCGCTGAATCATGAATTTGATACATATGTTAGCAAACCCAAGAGTGACGGCATGAGTTATATCAATTTGAGTGATGCGACAATTAAAAAATTAGGAAACAAGGCGGAGTTTGAGATTACTGCTTATTACGGAAAGAATGTTTCAGAGAAATTTGTGCAGCGAATTAATAAAGTTAAGTAAGCAGTAGATTATATTACAGAAAGGTTATGACGGATATGAAATTATGTATGGGCTGTATGGAGCAGATAGAAGATCATCTTTCCACCTGTCCTTATTGCGGTTTTAATGAGATGGAGCTGCGGCAGGAAGCTTATTATCTCGATCCGGGAACCGTCGTCGGAGGAAAATATATTGTCGGACGGGTGCTGAGCTATGGCGGGCACACGGTTTCTTATCTGGGGATGGATGCAGAGAAGAACCGGAAAGTCATCGTAAAAGAATATCTTCCCAGCGATTTTTCCACCCGGTCGGAGGGGGAGAAGGAAGTAACGATCTATTCCGGCGACGGGCAGGAGCAGTTTGAGCAGGGACTGACAAATTTTCTGAACGAGGCGAATCGTATCCAGCGTCTACAGGGCGTGGAGGGAATCGCGAAAGTTTATGACTGTATAGCGGAAAATGAAACGGGATATGTGATCTCAGAATATGTCGAGGGAAAGACCTTAAAAGAAATCCTGGAGGGAGGGAAGAAGTACAGCGTCAGGGAAGCGGCGCGCTTTATCCGGGAGCTTCTAAAGGGACTGGAAAAAGTACACCACATGGATATTGTCCACTGTGATATTTCTCCGGAGACGATCATGGTGACAGATACGG
Source organism: uncultured Lachnospiraceae bacterium (assembly GCA_905200565.1). The sequence goes on along the minus strand of CAJKKX010000120.1, from coordinate 2,145 downwards.
GTGACATTAAGCTGACGGACTTTGGGGCGACCCGCTATGTGACGACGGCGAATTCCAAGAGCCTGTCCATCATCCTGAAGCGTGGCTACGCACCGGAGGAGCAGTACCGCAGTAAGGGAAAGCGGGGGCCGTGGACGGACGTGTATGCGGTGATGTACCGGATGCTGACCGGCATCGTTCCGCAGGAATCCGTGGAACGCGCGCTGTCGGATGATCTGAAAGAGCCGTCAAAGCTCGGCGTCCCGATTCCGAAGGATATGGAAAATGCCCTGATGAATGCGTTAAATGTCTACCAGAAGGATCGGACGCCGTCGGCGGAAGCATTTTTAAAGGAATTAAGCAGTACGAATGTGAAGCGCAGAAAAGTGAAGCAGAAAAAGAATAAGACCGGGAGATTCCCACTCTGGGCGAAAGTACTGGTGGCGGCGCTTGTCTGTGTGGTACTGGGCGGAGGTGCGTTTGTCATTCTCCATGAGAGGGGAAATGATTCAGATATGAGTCATGACGTCGTACAGATGGAGGATTTTCGCGGAAAGTCGGAGGAAGATCTTCGTGCTTATATTCAGAAGCTGAACGAAGAACATTCCGGATGGGAGATTACACTGGACAGCAGCGAGACGCTTTTCGATCGGAACCAGAAGAGTGGCACGGTGTGCAGACAGTCGGTAGAAGCGGGTACGGTACTGTACGACCCGGAAAAGGAAAAACAGGAGCTGAAAGCAGAAGGGCTTACCTGTGACGCAGAAGGAAACGTGAAGGGTACGATTTTCGTCACAGTATTCAGCAAGGAAAAGCTTCGTTACAGCGAAATTAAAGGGTTAAATGCCTATGAGCTGGCAAAGAAGCTGGGAATCGATACTGAAGACCAAAGCCGTTTCATAGCGGAGAAGGAGAAAGAAGGCGGATATTTTAATCTGGTGTCTTTGGAAACACAGGGAGAAACAATTTCAGATGAGGTACTTCAAAATGAGGAAAATCAGAATAAAGAGATTTTCTATGGAGAAGATATAAAAATCCGCTACTGCGCAAAGGATTTCTTCTACTGGAAAAAGCTGCCGGACTTTCAGGCGGAATATGGAAAGATTGGGAAGGTGCCGGAACAGTCTATCTACCATCGTGTTAATGAAACGAAAAGGCAAAAGACAGGAGAGAAGAGATCGCTTCAAGGCAGCAATCTGGTGGATGACGGCTATTATACGCTGAGCGGGAAAGGATATGAGGAAGGAAGTATCGTGGGGCAGACCATAGCTCCGGGGCAAACCTATGATGAAAGCAATCCGGGAGATACGCCGCTGAAAATTCAGGTGATTGGAACTGTGCTTGACTGGACAGGAAAAACCGGAAAAGAATTTGGAGACGAGCTGTCTCAGATGGGATTTACGAAGTATTCGTTTGATTCAGAGGAAGTAGCTGACCCGAAAGCAGAGTGGAAAATTCAAAAGGTGATCGCATATAAGCTGGACGAGCAGGGAGAACGTACGGGAGAAACAGCAGATTGGTTTAGATTAGATGCAGGCGATGTGCAGTTGAACATTATTGTGGAAAAACCATATGTACAGAAACCAGATGCCGGGCAAAAAGAAAATAGTGGAAGTGGAATAAGTTCATCAGGCGGAGGTCAGGCGGACACTGATGGCCAGGGACGGGGTATACAATAGTAATAAATGATTACATCGTATACAGAAATGGCTACGGTCTTAACTGGGATTATGAAAAATAGATTCTTAAGATTTTTCCCAGTCACATTACCAGATCAGAAAAGGAGCTGCCTATGAAGCTATATAAATACAACGGCTCTGCCAACGTATCCGGTAAACGAATCCGAAAGCGCCGGGAAGAGCTGGGCCTTTCGCAGGAAGAGCTTGCCGGGAAGCTCCAGCTTGCCGGGCTTCTGATCGGCCAGAAAGCCATCAGCAGAATTGAAACCGGAGAGCGTGTAGTGCCGGACTTTGAGCTGTTCTATTTTTCGGAAGTCTTACGGGTATCCGTGGCCGAGCTGCTGGGCAGGGAATGAAAGGAAAGAGGAATGGGATGAGAGGATGAAAAGGAGAAGATACGAATGAAGCTTTGTTATCACTGTATGCAGCAGATTTCAAATGAGCGGTTGAGGTATTGTACGAACTGCGGGAAGAGCCTGGAGCCGGA
>CAJKKX010000119.1 GCA_905200565.1 uncultured Lachnospiraceae bacterium | reverse complement strand
GACACTTACGCAGCGTCCGCAGCGGATACATGCCGTCTCCTCGAAGCGCTCCACATCATCCTGCATCAGACAGGTGAGCGCAGAGGAGGTCTTGACGATCGGCACATCCAGCGACGGGATCGACATTCCCATCATCGGACCGCCGGCAATCACCTTTTTCACGCCCTCCTTCAGCCCGCCGGAAGCCTCCGCAAGCTCCGCAAAGCAGGTGCCGATCTTGACATTATAGTTTTTCGGCTCATTGATGCCGGTTCCTGTTACAGTAACAATTCTGCGCATCAGCGGCGTTTTTTCGCACACTGCCATATGAATCGCGATCACCGTATCCACATTATCCACGATACAGCCGGCATCCGCCGGAAGCTTTGTAGAATTAATTTTTCTTCCGGTCACCGCATAGATCAGATTTCGCTCTGCGCCCTGCGGATACTTCGTTTTCAGCGGAACCACCTCGATCCGCGGCTCATTTTTCACAAGCTCCTGCAGATTGTGGATGCCCGTCGGCTTATTTGCCTCGACAGCGATCACGCCCTTCGCATTATCAAAAAGCTGCAGCATCACCTTGAGCCCGCTGACGATCTGCTCCGGATTTTCAATCATCATGCGGTAATCGCTCGTCAGATACGGCTCGCACTCCGCGCCGTTCACAATGATGTGGTCGATCGCGTCCGGATTCTTCGGCATCAGCTTTACGTGCGTCGGAAATCCGGCACCGCCAAGCCCGACGATGCCCGCCTCTTTCACAGCGTCCAGGATCTCCTGCTTTGACATCTTCGTATAATCGCGGTACTGCCCAAGTCCCTCAATCGGCGTATAATTGCCGTCGTTCTCGATTACGATCGCATCCACTTTCGCACCGGAAACCGTGATGCGCGGCTCGATCGCCTTCACCGTACCGGAAACGGAGCTGACAATGTTTGCGGACACAAATCCGCCGGCTTCTGCGATGAGCTGCCCCATCAAAACCGTGTCTTTTTTCCTGACTACCGGCTTTGCAGGCGCCCCGATATGCTGCGAAAGCGGAAATACCAGCTCGCCCTTGGGCAGATACGTCTGAACCGGTTTGTCTTTTGTAAACCGTTTTCCGTCATCCGGATGGACTCCTCCCTTAAAAGTAGCTAATTTCATACTCTCTTCTCCTTTTTCTAAAGTACATGTCATTATGTATATATAGTAATCTTTTTAAAGGCATTTTTCAACAAGAAACTTTTATGTTTCTTTCAAAAAACACAAAAATCCCCCTGTATCCGGAGGATTTTTTGTTAATTTTTTACCAAACTTTCCGGGGAAGCCGCTTCAGGACCTGCACGCCCAGCAGACCGATAAAGGCCCCCATGACCGTTCCTGCCAGAAGCAGCACAGGCAGATATGCGAATACCGCCGCATTTTCCAGCACAAGCGCCGCAACGATCAGCTGTCCGATGTTGTGAAAAATCCCGCCAGCAATACTGACGCCTGTTCTGCCAAACCACTCCTTCTTTTTGCAGAGCCACATTACCAGAAAGCTCAGGGTTCCGCCCGCGAAGCTATAAAGCATCGCAAACTCATTTCCAAATGTCATGCCGACCAGCAGGATACGCACCATAGAAATTACAAAGGCATCTGCCGGGCGCATCATGTACAGCGCCGCAAAAACTACCAGATTCGCAAGTCCCGGCTTCACACCCGGGACCCCCATCGGGATGGGGATCAATGTCTCAATATAACTGAAAATCATGGCAAGCGCCACCAGCACGCCGTACATCGCCGCGCGCTCCGCTGTCGTCTGTTTTCGCTGTCCGTCCTTCTTCATTGCATCCCTTCCGTTTACTGTCATTTTGTCTTTTTTTGTCGCAAAAAGCCGAATCCCTGCGGAAACGGCTTTCCGATACCCTATAAATTTACCACAAAAGACTGTCACGGTAAAGCAAAACAATCTGGAATCAGTATATTCCCGTGCTTACACGGAATCATGCTCAATTCCCCGAAAATCATCCGTGTCAAAAAACTCGATCAGCGTTATCCCAAATCCGTCACAAATCTTCATGAGCGTATAGACGCCCGGATTTTTCGTGCTTCCATCAATAATATGCATCAAAGTTGTGATCGGCACCGCTGATTTATACGCCAGCCAATAATACGACATATCCAGATTCCAGCACAGCTCCTTGATTCTCTTCCCAATTAATCCCTCTTTTATCATCCCACATTTTTCCTCTAACCTTGTACTACAGTTTATTTTATCTCTTTTGATTTGCAAACTACTTCCAAATATGGGCATAATTTCAATGATTTTCCAAATTAAGAAAAATGTGACTGCAATTATACGTTTCTGATTATATATACGAAGAAGAATGTCGGTTTGTGACGAAAAAACCACAACATTATGAAAAACCTTATTTTTCGTCTGCTTTGCTCTCTGTCTCCTCTATTTCCTTCCCTATCCTCTCTAAGTTTTGTTCTGACTCCATACATTTCTGGTATGAGTTGACGGCATTTTCCTGTTTTTTATTTCTTCTTTTTCTTATCCGGCAGTTCTTTCCACATGCTCTCAACCAGTTTGCATAAAAACTCCCGATCATCCACATCATCAACCAGAATCATCTCTTTCGCTCCCTCATACGGAAGCTCCATTTCAGCGTCCGGCATCAGTTTCATCGCCGCCGGGACGGACTTTACCAGAAGTCTGTCATCGTATACTCCTCCAAAAACCCGACCGTGATAATAAAGTATATACTCACCCATCATTGCCCGACTGCTGATTTCATCCAACCCTGATAATTGCTCTACGACAAAATCCAGATACTCTTTTGTTGATGCCATATCATTTCCTCCCATCGATAAGCTTTCGGAACTTCTTATCATTCATCTGCTCATTCGTGATATACTCCCCGTCACAGAACAGCGAATATGTCGTGATCGGAGTCGGTGCATTCTGAGCATCCTCTCTGCTCCTGATCTTTACAGCCTTGAAGGATATCCCGTCTTTCTCAGCCACCTCTTCCAAAACCGGCACATACTTCGCATTAAACGGACACTGATTCGTATAGTAAAGAACATAACCATCTTCCTCTATATGAGGATGCTTTGCACATTCTTTGAACGAAGGAGTCCCTGCTCCCTTTTCAAACGGCAGATACCATAATTGGATTCCGTTATCGGCCTCATCACAGACCTCAAAGCCTTTGTACTTTAAGAACTTCGGATCTGCCAGAAACGGCTTCTTCTTTGCAGCCGCAAGTACACAAAGCCCCTTCTTGCCCTTCTCCTTACTGTCCTTAATACATTCTGAAAGCAGATCACCTGCATATCCATGCCCCTTGAAAGAACCCGATACCCACAGACAGTCAATATACATATACCCCGGAGCATGGATGGGATTCCACGCATTCTCCGCAGGAATATATTCGATAAAGCACTTCCCGCGTTCAACGCTCTTAAGAAATACAAGTCCTTCATCAAACCTGTCTGCAAGCCAGGCCTTCTTTGATACTACCTGCACATCCTTATTGTTTGAAATGGCACAGCAGATATGCTCCTTTTCCAGATTTTCTTTCGTAACTCTGATATATTCCATACATTCAGATCCTCCTTATCGGATGTCTTACCACAGTCTTCCGTTTCTCCGGTGCAACCTTACGCGCATCACTCAGATAAATCTCATGATGAAACCGTTGGTCGGTGATATCAAGAACATACCCCTGTTCTTCCATAAAATGATGCATCGTCTCTACTGTGGCAGGCTCATCATCATACGGCCCGATATGCATGCATTGTACGCACAGTCCTTCATCGTAGGTAAAAAACTCAACCTTTGAAAAATCCTGTTTCTTCTCTGCCGTCGCTTCTCTAACTGCCCAATCGAAATCTTCCTTTGTGACAAAGTCCGGCAATCGAATGACGGAAATCCACTGAAAAGCATCCTTATGCGCATAATCAATGCCGACTGCTCCATCCTGCCTGCCAGCCCGGTCGGTTCGCACCATGGCATCCACCGGATGCCGCTCATCCTGCCACCAGAATCCCTCTAAGGGCGGCACCACATAATCAAAATATCCGTTAATCTGGTGGTCACCCTTTTTGCTCATCTTTATTGTAAAAGCAATCGCATACAACAAACCTATAGCCTGCTTGTATGCGCCATCTTCATCATTAGGATTTCCTCTGCCCCTTACCGCAATGTAATTCATTTTCGGGATAGTCACAATGGAAGGCGTGCCCTTCGGCATGTAAAACTCTTTGTATTCTTTCTTATAATCAAACGCCATGATCATTATTCCTCCGTCAGATCCTTCTCTTCATAAGGCTTATTCCACGAACCGATCTCGATCAGATTTCCTTCCGGATCCGCGATATAGCAGGTTCTCTGTCCCCACGGTTCAAGCACCGGCGGAAGAATCGATGCGGCACCGTTTTCCATAGCTTTTTTATACGCCTCATCAACCTCACCAAATGTATCGACATACAATGCTATTTCAAAATGACCGTTCAGACCATTGATATATTTATATCTTTGGCCTGTCATCTTCTCAAAATCTTTCCTGCCATATAATAGAAACAGCGTTCCATCTTTGCAATATCGTCAACAAATAATCCAAAACCGTCTAATCTCATTATGCTAATCCTCCATATATATTTTTAGTGTCTGCTCCGCATTCCTGCGGATGATATCCCGCGCCTCGATCGGCTCCAGCACTTCAGCCTTCGCTCCGAAGGTCATAAGCCATGTCACAAGGTTATCCATATCCGTATAATCCGCCGTAAAGAGCAGCTTCCCATCATCCGCTTCCGTAAAGCAATGCGGTCCAAACTCTTCAACCAGCCGCCATTTCATATCCGGTGAAAAAAGCGCCTTTACCTTTATACCGCCCGGAAATATCTTCTCATTCGACAGATTCGGCATAGGTGCATTCCGACAGACAAAATCTTTCTCCGTTTCAGCAACTCTGTCCATGCGGTTCAGCTTAAATAGCCTGTAATCTTCCCGTGCTTCACACCAGCCCCACACATACCAGCTCGCCCATTTGAAAACCAAATAATAGGGCTCAATCGTTCTGCTGCTTTCTCCGGATGGTGCATAATACCTAAATTCCAAAAGACGCCTGTTCTCTATCGCACTCTGAATCACCTCGATCTTTGGAGCAAGCGACCCCTTATACCAGGAAGACAGATCAATCAGCATGGAATCCCTGCCGCTTATGAATTCCGACGATCCTGTCTGAAGCTTCTCCATCAGCTGTCCGTAGTATCGGCTTCCGCTCACGCTATCCAGACTCCGGAGCCCGGCAAGGATCATCTGCATGTCCTTTGATGTCAGAATTGTCCTGTCCATGCAGTATCCATCCATAATGCTGATTCCTCCGCCGGCACCCTGAACAGTCTTTATAGGAATCCCGGCCTTACACAGATCTTCAATATCACGGTTTATCGTTCTCCGCGATACTTCAAACCTTTCTGCCAGCTCAGGAGCTGTTGTCTTCTCTTCCTGCAGTAAGATCGACAATATTCCTATCAGCCTGTCTATCTTCATAATCTCTCACGCTCCGTTCATATCATAGCAAACTCAACACGACAACAGTATGTCATGTTTATTATATCATTTCAAAAAAATATCCGAAACAAAAAATAACGTTCAGCAGAGAAATCCATCTTCACTGACCGCTATCCTTAAATTCTCTTCATAAAACTCAAACTCGCCCATCCGGTCCTGCTCTTCAGACTTCCACATCCGTCCTTAGAAACCTGTCCGGATTTCACTTCCATAATCATATAAATCCCAACCGGGCAAAACTGCTGCACTCTGTCATAGCTCGTCCGTAACCGATGAATAACGCATCGTCTACACCAAATAAGAGGTAATTTTTTAGCCGAACACCCCCTGATTTTTACGCTATTCCAAGTTTCATCTATACCCATTTTAGAATACAGCTTTTTAGTATGGGATATCACACAATCCAAACCACAAGGCGGATTTTCACCTGCAGTATCGTATTTATGATTTCCTCCCCGTTTTTTCCGATATAATTCCAGCATTTCCGCTGTCCGGGGCCAAAAAGCGCAGCATTTTTATCAAGTTTAATGTTTTTCCCTGCAAAATACACCTACAGGATCTGCCGCCGGCAGCTCCCTTCGGATGCATGGCAACGTAAAAAAGACAGCGGTTAGGCTGCCTTTTTTGGAGAAGGTATTTCTTCTTATGGGGTGTTGCAAAAACTATATAATGTATTGGGGGGTTTTACAATACGTAGTATAGCATGACTCCGCAAATAAGTCTACACAAACTTCACAAATTTTTCGGTGCATTTTTGTGCAAGATGCACATTCGCTTACGCAAAGAGTGCTTCGAACTCCTCCTGCCCGATCTTTTCCTTCTCAATGAGCAGTTTGGCGCAGGCGTGAAGCACCTCGATGTGCTCCTCGATAATCTGCCTTGCCTTTGTGTGCGCTTCGTCGATCAGACGCTTTACTTCCTCGTCGATCGTGGCTGCCACCGACTCGCTGAAGCCCCGCGACTGCGCGAGATCGCGCCCGATAAAGACTTCGTTTTCGTCAGTGCCGTAATCGATCAGCCCCACGCGGTCGGACATGCCGTAACGCGTCACCATCGCTTTTGCAAGGTGCGTCGCCTGCTTGATATCCTGCGAAGCCCCGGTGGTGATGTCGCCGATGATCAGCTCCTCCGCCACGCGGCCGCCCAGATCTACCACCAGCGTATCAAGCATCTTGCCCTTTGTCATAAACATTTCATCTTTCTCCGGCAGCGGCATTGTGTAGCCTGCGGCTCCCATGCCGGTCGGAATGATGGAAACGGTGTGTACCGGTCCCACGTTCGGAAGCACATGGAACAGGATCGCATGCCCCGCCTCATGGTATGCCGTAATGCGCTTTTCCGCGTCAGAGATCACGCGGCTCTTTTTCTCTGCGCCGATGCCCACCTTGATAAACGCCTGCTGGATATCCGCCTGCATAATGTACGCGCGGCTCTTCTTTGCTGCGTAGATCGCCGCCTCGTTCAGCAGGTTTTCCAGGTCCGCCCC
>CAJKKX010000118.1 GCA_905200565.1 uncultured Lachnospiraceae bacterium | reverse complement strand
AATCCGGATATGCTGCCAGTCATGGTAGCGGCGCTTGAAGCGGGCGATATGGACGGGGCGGAGCTGACGGATTATATGAATGAACAGGTGCTTCCGGAACTGGAAAGTATCGAAGGCGTTGCATCGGTATCTGCTTCCGGTTTGGTAGAGGAGGAGGTTCAGGTCATACTCCGGCAGGATAAGATCGATGCGGCAAACAGAAAGGTAAAGGATGCACTGGACGGGAAATTTGCCGATGCTGAGATGAAGAATGCCGAGGAGGAACTGGCGGATGGCAAAGCGCAGCTTGAGGAAGGAGAAAAACAGCTTGCCGAGCAGACCGCAAATGCCGAAAGTCAGATTTCAAGCGAGCAGAGCCAGCTAATCAGCAGCGAAGCGGAATTAAACCAGAAGATCGCGGATGTGGACAGTAAGCTTGCCGAGATGGAAAAATCGGAAAAAGAGCTCGCACAGAAAGAAAAAGAGCTGGAAGAAGGAGAGAAGAAGCTTGACGCTCTGCCGGGACAGTTAAAGACGGCGAAAGAGGGACTGGCAGGCATAGAAAAAGGTATCGAAGGGCTGGAGAATGCCGCGGTAGGCATGGAAAGCGCGGCTTCTGCATTTGATGCGAAAGCAGAGCTGGAAAAACAGATCGGGGAGGCACAGCAGAACCCGGACACGCCGGCGGAAATTCTGGCGGGATTAAAGCAGCAGCTTGCGGCGATACAGGGGCAGTTAGACGCAGTTCTGGAACCTCTGAAGGCGGCGGGGGTGGACACCAGTGGAAGCTATGCCGGAATTCAGCAGAAGATTAACAGCAAGAAAGCGGAAATGATTGCCCAGAAAACCCAGTTGGAGACTCAGGTAGCGCAGCTCCAGGCGGCAGTTGATGACATCCCCAAACAAAAAAAGACGATTGCATCCGGAAAGAAGCAGATTGCCGCCGGGAAAAAGCAGTTGAAGGAAGGGAAGCCGCAGCTTCAGGAAGCGAAAAAGCAGCTTACCGATGCAAAGAATCAGATTGCGTCCGGGAAGACGTCTATGGCGGCAACCCTCGCGGAGCTGAATCAGAAGAAAATCAGCGCGACCATTGAAATCGCGTCGCAAAAAGCGCAGATTGCCGCTGGAGAAAGCCAGCTTGACGCGGCCAGGAGCGAGTTTGACGGACAGAAGGACGCGGCATATGAAAAGGCAGACCTGGAAGGAATTCTTACCGGGGACATGATTAAAAATATGCTGACTGCACAGAATTTCACCATGCCGGCAGGATATGTGACTGAGGAGGGGGTCGATTATCTGGTCCGTGTCGGAGATAAGCTTGCGGATACACAAGAGCTGGAAAATCTGATGCTCTTGGATTTACATATGGACGGCGTAGAGCCTGTCTATCTGTCGGATGTGGCGGACGTCGTGGTGACGGATAACCGTTCTGAAGTCTACGCAAAGGTGAACGGCCATGCGGGCGTGATGTTTTCCATGCAGAAGCAGTCCGGTTATTCGACAGGCGAAGTCTCGGATAAGATTCAAAAGAAGTTCGCCGAGCTGGAGGAAGGATCTGCGGACGCCCATTTTGTTGTTCTGATGGATCAGGGAATTTACATTGATATGGTAGTAAATTCCGTTCTTCAAAATATGATTTCCGGAGCAGTTCTGGCAGTTTTGATTCTGCTTCTGTTTTTAAAGAGCGTACGTCCGACGGTCGTGATTGCATGTTCGATTCCGATCAGCATTCTGGCAGCGATTGTTCTGATGTATTTTTCGGGAATCAATATAAATATTATTTCCCTGTCGGGTCTGGCGCTTGGCATTGGTATGTTGGTGGATAATTCGATCGTGGTGATTGAAAATATTTATCGTCTGCGGAGCCAGGGGATGCCGGTGAAGAAAGCGGCTGTGGAAGGAGCGCGCCAGGTAGCGGGAGCGATTGCGGCCTCTACGCTCACGACAGTCTGCGTCTTTCTTCCGATCGTGTTTACGGAAGGGATTACAAGGCAGCTTTTTGTGGATATGGGACTGACCATTGCCTATTCGCTGCTGGCCAGCCTTGCGGTGGCGCTGACGGTAGTTCCTATGATGGGAGCGGGACTCCTGAAAAAAACGGCGCAGAAGGGCAGCCGTGTATTTGAAGGTTTGCAGAACGGGTATGCAAAGGCGCTGGGGTTTGTTTTGAAGCATCGTGCGCCTACTTTGCTCGGCGCTGTGGCGGTTCTTCTGATCAGCGCGGTACTGTCTGTTTCAAAAGGTACGGAATTTATGCCGGAGATGGAAAGTACGCAGATGAGCCTTACCCTGACGATGCCGGAGGAAACGGCAACGCTTGAGGAGGCGGCGAAGATATCCGATGAGGTAATCGAAAGGCTTCTTAAGATTCCGGATGTGGCGGAAATTGGCGCTATGTCGCAGGGGTCAGGCGTTATGGGGATGATGGGAGGCAGTCATGAGAATCAGATTTCCATGTATCTCATTTTAAAAGAGGATAAGGAGCTTGACAATCAGGAGCTGGCAGCGGAGATTGTCAGAAGGACGGAGGATCTGGATTGCGCCCTGGATGTGGAAACCTCCAGCATGGATATGTCTGCACTTGGCGGAAGCGGAATTTCGGTTAAGATCAAAGGAAGAGATCTGGATACCTTAAAGACGCTGGCGGAGCAGGCGGCGGAGCTGGTCGGGCAGGTAGAAGGTACGCAGGAGGTATCGGACGGCATTGAGGAAAAGACGCAGGAGCTGCGTATGATCGTGGATAAGGATCAGGCGATGGAATATCAGCTTACGACGGCCCAGATTTACAGGTTTTTACAGGAAAAGCTGGCAGAGGCGAGGAGTACCACCACCCTTTCTACGGAATCCAGAGATTATCCCGTCATGATCGTCAATGCGGAGGATACCACTCTGACCAGGGCGGATATCAGGAAGCTTTCCATCGAGGGAAAAGACAAGGACGGAAATGCCGTGGATGTACCGCTTGACAGGCTTGTAAAATTTGAAGATTCCGAGGGATTTTCTTCCATCAACCGGGAAGCGCAGACGAGGTATGTCACGGTTACTGCCGGGGTAGACGCCGGGCACAACATTGGTCTGGTAGCGGGAGAAGTGGAAAAGAAGCTTGGCAAGCTTGAGTTTCCGAAAGGCTATAGCTTTGAGATGTCCGGGGAAAACGAGAGGATTCAGGAATCTATGACGGAGCTTTTAAAGATGCTGGGTCTGGCGGTTATTCTGATCTATCTTATTATGGTGGCGCAGTTCCAGTCCCTGCTCTCGCCGTTTATCATCATGTTTACAATTCCTCTGGCCTTTACGGGCGGATTTCTGGGATTGTGGCTGACGGGCAGGCCGGTGAGCATCATCGCCATGATTGGATTTGTCATGCTTTCTGGAATTATCGTAAACAATGGAATCGTTCTGGTGGATTATATCAATCAGCTCCGGCGGGGCGGTATGGAAAAGAGGGAAGCCATCATCGAATCAGGAAGAACGAGACTGCGCCCGATTCTGATGACTGCGCTGACGACGATTCTTGGTCTGAGCACGATGGCGCTCGGCGTAGGTATGGGAGCGGATATGGTTCAGCCGATGGCAATTGTAACCGTGGGCGGACTGCTCTATGGAACCCTGCTGACGCTTCTGGTCGTTCCGTGTATTTATGATCTGGTGAACAGAAAGAAGGATATCACAGAGGAGGAGATTTAAAATGGATGATGCAGGAATCGAGCGTGTTCTTCAGCTCTCCTCACCGAAAGTGCTGGCCATGTACGAGGCGGTAAATGAATTGCTCGAAGAGGGGCGGGATATTTACCGCATGAAGATTTCCGAGATCACACAGAGGGCGGGAATCGGAAAGGGAACGGCATATGAGTATTTCAGTACGAAGGAGGAGCTGCTTGGAAAAGCGATCTTCTATCAGCTTCACAGAGGAATCTGCCGCATGACGGAAGAGGCGCTAAAGCAGGACAGCTTTCGGAAGCAGGTTTATGCGGTTCTGGATGATATTGAGAAGAACTATTCTAAGAGAAGAGTTCTTCTCCAGTATCTGTGTTACTATGTGCTGGGTGCGTGTGCCGAAAATAAATGCGACGGGAAGAAACATGCCATGCTGACAGAAGGAAACCGGATAAAACGGGTCGTGTCGCATATGTTCGTTCAGGCGAAAAAGGAAGGACTGGCACAGGAGATACCGGAATTTCTGATGACCAATACCCTTTTGACACAGTGCATGGGATTTTGTATGTATCTGGAGCGCGGGGACTGCACGGAGGATATGGATATGGAACGCATGAAAGCGTTTGTTTATGAGAGCGTCGTGCGGATTCTGGGGGGAATGGCATAAGAAGGAGATCTGAAAACAGGACTGCCCGGATGGATGTGAAAGAAAAGTATCGGCGCATTTGTACTTTCTATACAGCGCCAAATCCGGTTACAAGGTTCAGATCAATGCCGGCTTCTTCAAAATAGCCTTCCTCAATCGCTACATACTGGGGGGCATAAAAAATGGAGTGCGCCACTTCATTGAGTGTTACTTTTGTCAGTTCGTTGGAGTCCTTTTTGGCTCCCTGGCATCCGGTCACCAGAAGTGCGGTGAGTGCGAATGCGCAGGAGTACAGAATACTTTTTCCTCTCATCGAAATCTCCCTTATAAAAAGTTCTGCTATAGGTTATGCGCAAAGAGGAAAAATGGTGAAAAGTCCCAATTTTCCTTGACAATTTTTACGCAAAAGTATAAGCTGTATTTAAGAAAAATTGAATATCGTTTATACGATCAAAATTCTATTAAGATATGTTTTGGGACGGGAAACCTGATCTGCTGTGAGCAGGATTTCCTGCATCCAGGATATATCTTTCTTTTTTATCTGAGACTGTATAGGAAAAGGAGAAGGACTCATGGAAAGAAGTGTATCTGATTTAAAAGAGAGAATCCGTGCGGGCAGAGCGTCAGTTCCGGCGCATAAGGTGATTCGCGGCGGGCAGCTCGTTAATGTCATGTCAAGTGAGATTTATCCTGCGGATGTGGCGGTTTATAATGACATGATTGCGGCTGTGGGAGATGTGGAGGCATATATCGGGCCGGAAACAGAAATTATTGATGCGGGCGGCAGGTATCTCGTGCCGGGTATGATTGACGGGCATATCCACAGCGAGTGCAGTAAGCTCAGCATTACCAGCTATGCGAAGGCTGTCGTGCCTCACGGAACGACCAGCATGATTTCCGGGCTTGACGAGTATATTTCGGTTTCCGGCCTGGAAGGGCTGCGCGAAGTGATGGACGAGGTGAAGAAAAGCCCGCTCAAAGTGTTCTGGGGCGCGCCGTATAAGACGCCTTATACCATTCCCCAGTCTACGATTGCCTTTAATTTCAACAAAGAGGTACACGCCGAGGTACAGAAGTGGCCGGAGTGTTTTGGCGTATGGGAAACGGTGCGTGAATTTATCCAGGAAGAGGATGAAGATACACTTGGCGCTATCTCCGAAGCATTTCAGAACCGCCTTCCGGTGTTCGGGTGCGCCCCGATGGCAAGGGGGAATGACCTGAATGGTTATCTGTGTGCGGGCGTGCGTCTTGACCATGAGAGCTATGACCATGAAGAAGTGGTAGAAAAGATGCGCAAAGGGATGTATATGCTGATCCGTGAGTCCTGCGTGACACATTTTCTGGAAGAAAATATCCGTGCGGTTACCGAGGTAAATCCGGCGTTTGCCCGCCGTGTAAGTTTCTGTACGGATGATGTCACAGCGACCGATATTCTGAGCAAAGGGCATCTTGACCATGTCGTGCGGCTGGCGATGAAAGCAGGCGTGGAGCCCATGACGGCGATTCAGATGGCAACGATTAACAGCGCCGAGGCATACCGCATCGACCATCTGGTCGGCTCGATCTGTCCGGGACGTATTGCGGATATTTTATTTGTTGATGATTTGAATGAATTTAAGATTGCGAAGGTCATGACAAACGGGAAGATGGTCGCAGAAAATGATCATCTGTCCTATGAGCTGAAAGCGCCGGAAAGAAGTTCTGTGCTGAAAGGCGCGCTGAAATGCAAAAAGACAACAAAGGCCGATTTTGAATATAAGGTATCCATCTCAAACGGGGAAGCTACCGTGTTGGCAATGGATGTCAAAGGGCCTTTCGTCCGCAAGAGAAGAGATGTGGTTCTGAAGGTTGAAAATGGTATCGTTTTGTCGGATGCAGAGCAGGATGTAGCGATGGTTTCCGTGCTGGAGCGTTTCGGCAGAAACGGAAATAAATCTCTGGCGTTCTGTTCCGGCTGGAAGTTAAAGAAAGGTGCAATGGCGTCTTCCGCAGCACCGGATGATAACAATCTGGTGGTTATGGGGGTAAATGCAGAAGATATGTCGATTGCGGCCAACTACCTGATCGAGCAGGGCGGCGGCCAGGTCGTAGTCGCAGACGGAGAGATTGTAGAGTTTCTTCCGCTGCCAATTGGAGGCATTGTAAGCGACTGCGAGCCGGAAGAGGTAGCGGAGCAGGAGAAGAGAATTGACGCTGCGGCGCGTGCGCTGGGTTCCGATTTGCCGAATCCGATGATGTATATGTTCTTCCTGCCGATTACGGCGATTCCGGATTATGCGATTACGGACGTGGGCCCGGTAGACTATCTGGCGCTGACTACTTTTGACCCGGTATTAGATTTAAAAGAGGCGTAAGCGGAGGAGAGAGACGATGGAAAAAGAAATGCTTAGAAAATTGATTCAGACCGCTTCAGGGGAAATTCCTGCGGATACGGTCATTAAAAACTGTAAGGTGCTGGATGTGTTTTCCGGGAAATTTACAGAGGGCGATATCGCACTCTGCGACGGGCAGATTGCAGGCGTAGGAAAATATCACGGCGAGACGGAGATTGATGCGCAGGGGCGCTATGCGGTTCCGGGTTTTATCGACAGCCATATCCATATTGAGTCCTCATATCTCTGCCCGGAGGAGCTGGGGAGGCTTTTAGTTCCCCACGGAGGAACGACGATTATCGCAGACCCGCATGAGATTGTGAATGTCTGTGGAATCAAAGGGCTGGACTATATGATGGAGGCGGCG
>CAJKKX010000117.1 GCA_905200565.1 uncultured Lachnospiraceae bacterium | reverse complement strand
CTCCCCAAACCTTTGGCGCACCACAGACGCCGCGATTCCCTCTCTGTTTGCCGGACAGTACAAAAGGGCGCCCACGCTGTAATATTTTCCTGCATTCTTCATTGCCTTCTCTCCTTATGCGTCTGCCAGCTTTTTGATGATTCCGCAGCACTTATAATGTGTCATCGGGTAATACTCCACCGCCACTTCCTTTTCCAGCGCCAGCCTTACCACAGGAGCAAGCGCGGGATCGTCCTTCTCTTTTTCATTGATCAGTATTTTCCACGGAACCCTGCGAAGAAGCACTCTCGTCGTCTCTCCGATTCCCGGCTTTACAAGATTGAGGTCTGTCACTCCAAAAGCATCCGCCAGCCTCTTCACCTCATCTACGCCATATCCCATCGGCGCAGGCTCTTCCGGCGGATTTTCCATTTCAAAACATTCCTCAATCGCTTTTATAAATTCATAAGATAAATCCGACTCCCAGAGTTCCCCGTAATAGACCGCCCCGTGAAAATCGTCCGCACCGATGATATCCTCCCGCAGAAAAGTACGGCTGATGAGCCCCGATACCGTGCTGTTTAAGCAGGAACTGGGAATCAGAATATCCTGATGCGTCCCGCAAAGCCGCGTGATATTTGCCGGATCGGCTGCCACGGCGATCTCAGGAGAAACCCCTTCATACTTTTCTACAGCCTTTTCCAGTTCCCTTAAAATCGCGCCCTTCCCGATCCATCCATCCACGAACAGAAGCTGCCCCGGACGATGCCTGTCCAGAAGATAACGCATGGCATTCCCGTCAATTCCCCGTCCACGGATAATGGAAATCGAATAGTGGGGAACCTCCACCCCATATTTTTTCCGGATATAATGTTTTATCAAAATCCCAATGGGAATACCGGCCCTCGCCAAAGACACCAGCGCCACATCCTTCCCTCTTGCCTCCATGATTTTATCCGACAGACTTCCCAACGCAAGAGCGGTCGGTTTCGCATAGGCCGCCAGCGCTTCCCGGTACACCTGCATATAGGTTTCCGAGGGGACATATTCTATGGGAAGCATTTCACAGTAATGTGTTCCCGCCTGTATCTGCTTTTCTCTCTCCTGGGTGGACTGGGGCTTTACCATCCCGGTAATATCCTTTAGAAGTAACGTCACATCCTCCGCCTTATAAGAGCTTCTCAATCCTCACACCACCTTATCAGAATAATCTCCTCATTTCCACTGGCATACAGAGCGTTTACCAGCGTGTTTTCACCCTCCCTGACACCTTTCGCATCCGTGAGAATCAGTACTGTGTCATATTTCTCCAGGTCATAAAGAAACGTCCTTCTATCTTTCTCATACAGACTCTTTAGTTCATATCTGACATGAAGCGGGTAATTCTTCTCCACACTGACCTCGATGGGGCTTCGTGTTGTCGCATGGCATCTTACAAACGGGCAGTCTTTCTCAATCTTCTCCGCGATATACAGCGCCGGATACATAAACTCCTCCGTTCCGAGCGCCAGTATCCGCTGTTTGTCCACAAGGTTTATGGATTTTCGTATAGTTTTCCACAATTGTTCGCACGCTTTCCGGTATTCCTCTGCCGAAACGCACCTTCTGGCATCTCTTCCACCTGAAACAGACAGCTCCTTAACCCGTATTTCCGCTTCGCCATCCTCCATCTTCCGGTATGTCCCGTCGCCCCGGCAGCCCTGCGCAATCTCCGCATAGGCGCTGTGATCCGTCTTTACCAGATAATGTACCGGAATCCCCCGGTTCCGGTAGGTATCGAGCGCTTCTGTGTCCATCCCGTTCAGCAGAGACGCCACCGCAAACGCCGCCTTCCCCGGATACTCCTTCTCCAGAAGATTGATAATCTTTAAAATCGTGTTTCCTGTCGTTACCTCATCCTCCACGAACACGATCCGGTCTATCCCGTCGATCACTTTGTCAATATCGTCCTTCACCAGCTTCTGCTCCGTCGCATGGCTGTGGGATTCTGAAAAATAAAGATACTGCACGCCCGGAATCTTCTCTCTGGTCGTCTGCATATAAAGCGTTCCCAGCTCCACAGCCAGCGCCGCTCCGATCGCTGTCGCCGTCTCCGCAAAGCCTATCATCAAAAGACGCTCCCCTTCGTATGCCTCTTTCACCCGTCCCGCCAGCTCCGAAAACATTTCGAACGCCTCCTTCGGACTGACCGGCACATGCTTTCCCTGTAAGCGGTTTACCACCAGATACTTTCTCTTCGTATTATTCTCTCTCTTCGCTATCCCGACAAGTTTTTCTTCGCTGTACATATTCTCTCCATACCATTTTTTACATTTTAGAGTTATTTTAACACAGAGACTTTTCCCTTTCAATACACCGGAACGATACGTCCATAAAGAATGCCGAGACGCATCTGAATCCAGAAAAATTGCCGGAGAAGCTTTTCATCGCATCTCCGGCAGTCTTTTTACTTTCCAAATCTCACAGCAATATATGCCTTTATTTCTTCCACGCACTTCTCAAATCCCAGTTTCCCGCTGTTTAAACACAGATCATAATTCCTTGCGTCATTCCACGTATTTCCGGTATAGTAGTGATAAAAATCGCCCCGGTACTTATCGGTCTTTGCGATGAATTTCTCCATCTCCTTTTCCGTCATGTCGTTGCGCTCCATCGCTCTTGCCATACAATAGTCTCCGGGGGCATGGATAAAGACGCTTACCACATCTTCTCTGTCCTTTAATACAAAGTCCGCACAGCGTCCCACGATCACGCAGGATCCTTTCTCCGCCAGCTCTTTGATCACTTTCGCCTGATAATTAAACAAATTTTCATCGGAAACAAAATCGCCTTTTCCCGGTGAAATCAGCCCGCCCCTGTAAATCTTCTTCGAAGTACCAAACAGTGGATTGCTTCTCAGCCTCTCATCCGCCTGATTAAACAATTCCTCGCGAATGCCGCTGTCATCAGAAGCCATCCGCAGGATCTCCCTGCTGTAGAAGGGAATCCCCATATCCTTTGCCAACATCTGTCCAATCGTTTTTCCTCCGCTGCCATACTGCCTGGCAATGGTAATGATTACTTTCTCCATCTAATTCCCCCTTTTGCAAAGCATCTTCCTACTCTCCAAGATATGCTTTTCTGACTGATTCATCATTCATCAGCTCTTTTGCATCGCCCTGCAACGTGATCCTTCCTGTTTCCAGGACATACGCCCGGTCTGCGATAGAAAGCGCTTTTTTTGCATTTTGTTCCACCAGAAGCACGGTCGTTCCGGCAGCGCTTACCTCTTTAATAATATCAAAAATTTCATTTACAAAAATTGGTGAAAGTCCCATAGACGGCTCGTCCATCAGGATGATCTTCGGCTGTGACATCAGCGCCCGGCCCATTGCCATCATCTGCTGTTCGCCGCCGCTTAAGGTTCCCGCCATCTGGTTTTTTCTTTCTTTCAGACGTGGGAATCTCTTATAAACCATCTCCAGATTTCTGGCAATTTCTTCCTTGTCTTTTCTCGTATACGCCCCCATCTTCAGGTTCTGGTATACGCTCAGCTCCGCAAATACTCTTCGTCCTTCCGGTACGTGCGCCATTCCCATTGACACAATTTTATGTCCCGGCGTCTTTGTGACATTTTTTCCGTCAAAAATGATTTCTCCTGCCTTCACCGGCAGCAGCCCTGTGACCGCATGAAGCGTGGTCGTCTTTCCGGCTCCGTTCGCGCCGATCAGAGCGATAACCTCCCCTTCATTTACCTCGAAGGAAATCCCTTTCAGCGCCTGGATCATGCCATAGTATACTTCCAGGTCTTTGATTTCAAGCATTGCCATAAGTTTTTCCCTCCTATTCTCCAAGATATGCCGTAATAACCTGCGGGTCGTTCAGTACTTCGGCAGTCTCTCCCTGTGCCAGAACCTGTCCAAAATTCAGCACGGTCAGCTTTTCACAGATTCCGGATACCAGCCTCATATCATGCTCAATCAGCAAAATCGTCATATCGAACTTGTCTCTCACAAAATGAATCGTGTCCATCAGCTCCTGTGTCTCATTCGGATTCATACCTGCCGCCGGTTCATCCAGAAGCAGAAGCTTCGGTTCTGTCGCCAGCGCTCTGGCAATCTCCAGTTTCCTCTGCTTGCCATACGGCAGATTGGACGCCAGGTAATCCGCCTGTCCATCCAGATCGAACACCCGAAGGAGTTCCATCGCCTGTTCATTCATTTCCTTTTCCGTCTTACGGTATTTCGGCAGCCGCAGAATCCCTTCGATCGTGGAGTAATGATGTTTATTGTGAAGCCCTACCTTTACATTATCCAGTACGCTCATATCCTTAAAAAGACGGATATTCTGAAACGTTCTCGCAATGCCTTCCTTATTAATATCTATGGTTTTCTTTCCTGTGATATTCTTCCCGTCAAGAGTAATAATCCCTTCATTTGGTTTATATACGCCCGTAAGAAGATTGAACACGGTCGTTTTTCCCGCTCCGTTCGGCCCGATCAGCCCGTAGAGCTGCCCTTTCTCAATGCTGATATTAAAACCGTCTACCGCACGAAGTCCTCCAAAAGAGATTCCCAGATTTTTCACTTCCAACAATGCCATGATTACGCAGCCTCCTTTTTCTTTAACAGACGCTTCAAGGAATATTTCTCCCTCAGTTCCAGGGACTTCGGACTCCAGTTAAAGAGCATCATAATAATCAGTACGATCGCATAGATCAGCATACGATAATCGCTCAGGAAACGCAAAAGCTCAGGAAGCAGCGTCAGAATGACCGCCGCAATCATGGAGCCGCGGATGCTTCCGATTCCTCCGAGAACCACGTATACCAGAATCATGATCGACATATTGTATCCAAAGTTTTTCGGCTGTGCGGAAAGCGTTGCCAGGTTATGTGCGTACAGCACGCCCGCCACGCCTGCCAGGGATGCGGAAATCGTAAACGCCATCATTTTATATTTCGTAATATTAATACCGACAGATTCCGCCGCAATGCGGTTATCACGAATCGACATGATCGCGCGCCCGTCTCTGGATTGAATCAGGTTCAGCACGATAAACAGGGTAATCAACAAAAGAATGATACCAATCAAAAAAGTAGAATCATTCGGCGTCCCCGTGATACCCTGCGGGCCGTTTATGATAACCGTACCCTCCGGCTCCAGATTCAGGGACATAGCGTCCTTCATGGAAAAATGAAATCCTCTGCTGTCCCTGCCGATAAAAAACACATTGATCAGATTCTTAATGATCTCGCCAAATGCCAGCGTCACGATTGCCAGGTAGTCGCCTCTCAGTCTCAGAACCGGAATCCCGATCAGGAAACCAAAGAACGCCGCTGTGGCCGCTCCTACCAGGAGCGCCAGAAAAAAGCGCAGCCCTGCGACCGGAATCACATCTACCATACATTTTGAGAAAAAGGCACTGGAAAAAGCTCCCACGCACATGAACCCTGCATGTCCGAGACTCAGTTCCCCTAAAATTCCTACGACCAGGTTCAAAGATACTGCCAGAATCGCATAAACGCACAGCGGAACGAGAAGTCCCTTCATCAGACTGGAAACACTTCCGGCGGCCATCAGAATCTGTACAAGAATAAATGCTGCGATTACGATGCCATATGTAATTAAATTACTTCTTGTTGTCTTATTCATTTTTATCTTTTTCGTTTTCATCCTCGCCACCACCTATACTTTCTCTTGTACCTGTTTGCCCAGAATTCCGGTAGGTTTCACCAGCAACACCACGATCAGTACCGCAAACACGATTGCATCCGCCATCTGAGATGAAATATAAGCTTTGCCCAGAATTTCAATCACGCCCAGAAGAATTCCCCCGATCATGGCTCCCGGAATGGAACCGATTCCGCCGAATACGGCGGCCACGAAAGCCTTAATGCCAGGCATAGCGCCGGTATACGGCGTCAGGGACGGATATGCGGAACACAGCAGCACGCTTGCGATCGCTGCCAGCGCTGAGCCAATCGCAAAGGTAAGGGCGATTGTTCCGTTTACATTGATACCCATAAGCTGAGCGGCTCCTTTATCCTCGGAAACAGCAAGCATGGCCTGTCCTGCCTTTGATTTGTTAATAAACAGCGTCAGTCCCACCATGATAATGATGCAGGCAAGAATCGTCACGATCGTTTCCCCCGAAATCGTCAGTGCGCCGCCCGCCAGCACGATCGCCGGTACAGATACCACAGAAGTAAAGGATTTCGTGTCAGCGCCGAAAATCAGCAGCGCGACATTTTGTAAAAGATAGCTGACGCCAATCGCCGTAATCAGGACGGCAAGGGAAGAAGAAGCATTCCGAAGCGGCCTGTATGCCACCCTCTCGATTACCACTCCCAGTACGGTACAGGAAATGACTGCCGCCAGGATTCCCAGCATCGGAGACATCCCCATCGAAGTCACGATCGTCAGCACCACATAGCCGCCTACCATGATAATGTCACCGTGTGCGAAATTCAGCATCTTGGCAATTCCATACACCATCGTATAGCCCAGGGCAATGATTGCATACACGCTTCCAAGACTGATACCATTAATTAAATAAGATATAAAACTCATAGCGCACCCCTCTTAAAATATTTTTGGGAATATTATAGCACAGGAATCGTGCCCAGTTCAACGGAAAAATGAAAAGTAACAGTTCCGTACGGGCCTTGCACATATATCCTGCATGGTTGAACTGTTACCATGAAAAAAGGGGGCGCCCCTCGGCTCCCCCCTCTTTAGGTTTCCTACATTGCTTTATAAGCGCCGTCTGTAATTACGACTGCTTTCGGGTCCTTCGTAGGCTCGCCTGCCGCATCCCATGTGATGCTTCCTGTCAGGCCGTCTACCGTAACCTCTGTCATCGCTTTCTTCATGCCCTCGCACAGATCCGATACGCTCATATCCGGCGTCAGGTTTGCTTTCTCTGCTGCTGCCTTGATCGCATACATTGCATCGTAAGCATCTGCGGCGAACTGATTCGGTGTATCCCCGTATTTCTCTACGAATGTTTTTACGAAATTCTGTGTCATCTCATCCTCAGCGTCCGCCGCAAACGGTGTCAGGAGCATTACGCCCTCCGCCAGGGATGTATCAAAGTTCTCTACTGCAAGAATTCCGTCCAGACCGTCGCATCCGAAGAATTTCGGTGCAAAGCCC